>JADFLZ010000028.1 GCA_022564135.1 Candidatus Zixiibacteriota bacterium | reverse complement strand
ATAGCCATGCCGCAGGGCTTCGAGTTTAATCAACTGGCTGTTCATATAATTGGCGCCGCATTTGGCCATAGCCGGCATAGTGTTGGGGGCGATTCTGTTCCATGAGGAAACGCCCACATCGACACCCTTTTCCAGCGCACCCTCGCCCAGATATTTGCCCCAGGGCCAGACGCCAATAGCCACATCAATCGGTATACCGGTGGGGTCAACGCCGAGCGAACCATAGCCGCGATAAACAATCGGCCGCACATAGCACTCTTCCATATTGTTGGTGCTGACCAGATTTAAGATGGCGTTATCAATTTCATCAACCGTAAAGGGAATTTCCATCTGGTAGATTTTGGCCGAATTAAACAGGCGCTCGGTATGTTCACGCAGACGGAAGCATTTAGGGCCGTCGTCCGTTTTGTAGACGCGCATTCCTTCGAAGACCGAAGAACCGTAGTGGATAACATGCGACAGTACGTGGATAGTGGCATCGTCCCATTTGACCAGCTGGCCGTTCATCCATATGTAGTCCGACTTTGGAAGTGACATGTATTACCCCGAATTAAAGAATTAGTTAACAATTTGTACTCTATTATAAGAAAAAGCAGGGCTGATTTCAATGAAAATAAATTCGCCGTTTAAAGCAAAGCATTCAGCGTTTTTTTATAACTCAACAGTTTAACTATACGGCTTAAACGTTTGACAGACAAATAATTACTGCCGGATTGTTTGTGCTTTACTTCCTGCCTAAAAAACTCCAAAGTGACGGCAGAATCAGCCCGGCCACAGCCAGTTTCAGCATTGCGCCCGGAATAAAGGGGTAGAAACCTGTGATAAAAAGCGCTTCAAGCGGCATGAATCTGACCAGCCAGGACAGGCCGAATATGAAAATAACAGCGGTGCCGAGTGTCATGGCGATGGTGCTTTTGAGAAAGTTTTTATCCCAGCCTTTGTCGGCCAGCGTTCCGACAATATAGGCCGCGGCCAAAAATCCGAGCAGATAGCCGCCGGTTGGTCCTATTAAAACGCCGAATCCGGCCGCGCCACCGGCAAATACCGGCAGGCCAGCCAAACCTTCCAGAAGGTAAGCAGTGACAACTGCCACCGAGCGGGTTTTGCCAAGCGCCATGGCGATAAGTAAAACGCCGAAGGTCTGCCCTGTTATGGGAACAGGCGAAAATGAGAGGTTGATTGAAATGTATGAGCAAAGCACCAAAATCAAATTGAAACCTATCAAAAGCGGCACTTCTTTGAAAATGCTGTCCGGTTTGATAAGGGCGTAGGCGGTCGATCTGTTATTTTCAAACATAAGAACTATCCTGTTTTTCTAATACTATTGTAAAATTTTTAATACTGAACTAATGCTACGAAAACACTCAAACGTTTTCAAGTTTTTTTAAGAGGCTGCGGGCTATGACCAGTCGCTGGATTTCGGAGGTTCCCTCACCTATTTCGCACAGTTTAACGTCGCGCCAGATACGTTCCACCGGATAGGGACCGGTCATATAGCCGACTGCTCCAAGAATAGACATAGCAGTAGTAGCGGCACGGGTGGCAACCTCGGAGGCAAACAGTTTGCACATGGCCGACTGTTCAACGAAATCCACGCCGGCGTCTTTCATCTGCGAGGCTTCGTATATCATCAGACGAGCCGCCTGAAGTTCGGTGGCCATATCGGCAAGTTTGTGCTGAATGGCCTGATTGCTCGAGATTGGCTGGCCGAATTGTTTGCGGTCAGCAGAATATTTTAGTGCAACATCTAAGGCACCCTGCCCCATGCCCAGCGCCATGGCGGCGATAGAAATACGCCCGCCATTGAGTGTTTTCAGCATCTGCTTGAAGCCGTCGCCGATTTCACCCAGCTGGTTTTCAAGCGGAACTTTCATATCATCAAAATGCAAAAAAGAAGTGTCAGAGCCGCGCAGTCCCAGTTTGTTTTCTTTTTTGCCGACTGAGTAGCCCTCACAATCACGCTCGAAGACAAAGGTTGTTATGCGTCTGTCAGACAGGTCTTCTGAAGTTTTGGCGGTAGCGATTGAAGCGAACGCTTGCGGCGCCGAAGTTATCCAGCATTTACTGCCGTTGACCAGCCAGTGGTCATCTTTTTTGATGGCGATAGTACGGGTGCCGCCGGCGTCTGAACCGGCATCCGGTTCACTAAGACCGAAGGCAACTAATTCCCCTTTGGCCGCACGCGGCAGGAATTTTTGTTTTTGCTTTTCAGTGCCAAAATTTATGATTGGTCCCGAGCCGAGTGAATTATGAGCTGCTACTATGATTCCGGTTGAACCACAGACGCGCGATAATTCTTCGACTGCGATACTATAGCAGAGCGTATCAACTTTATTGCCGCCGTATTTTTCAGGAATGAGCATGCCCAGATAACCCATGCGGGTCAGCGGCTGCAGATGTTCGTCCGGGAATCTTTGAGTCAGGTCCAGCTCTGCTGCCTTTGGTTCAATCTGCTCTAAGGCAAACGAGCGAACTTTATCCCGGAATTCCAGATGCTTTTTCTCAAGCACTTTGGCTGTCCTTTAATATATCAGAGGCGATTTGAATTCTCTGGGCTTCCGGTGTGCCGCTGTTTATTTCGGTAACGCGGGCGTCACGGAAATATCGTTCTACCGCATAGTCTTTGATGTAACCGTAGCCGCCGTGGATTTGTACCGCCTGGTCACAGACGTAGTTGGCTGTTTCGGAACAGAATAGTTTGGCCATGGAAATTTCGCTCTGGCATGATTTATTTTCATCTATCATTAAAGCAGCTCGATAGGCCAGCAGCCGGCCGGCGTTTATACGGGTAGCCATCTCTGAGAGCTTAAACTGAATTGCCTGAAAATTCGCAATCGGCTGGTTAAACTGTACGCGAACTTTAGAATATTTGGTGGCCTCGACAAAGGCCGCCTGAGCGATGCCGATCGCCTGAAAGGCAACGGCGATACGGCCTGAATCCAGCAGCGCGGCTGCGATTTTTGCGCCGTCGTTTTCCTGACCCAGCAGATTTTCTTTGGGGATTTTGACATCTTTGAAAGTGAGGCTGCAGACATCGGCCGCTTTGACACCACACTTAATTTCCGACTTGCCGGCTGTTATGCCTGCGGCTGTTTTATCGATCACAAAGCAGCTGAGCTGCTCTCCCGTTTTGGCCAGCACAACGATAACATCAGCGATGCCGCCGTTGGTGACAAAAGCTTTGGTGCCGTTTAAAATATAATCGTTATCTTTTAGAACGGCTGTAGTTTTTACGGCAGAAAAATCTGTGCCTGCGTCCGTTTCTGTTATAGAACAGGCGCCTATTTTTTCACCAGATGCTAACTGCGGCAGATACTTATCTTTTAGAGCCTCGCTGCCAAATTTTGCTATGGCTTCGCAGCAAAGCGACAAATGGGCTGAGAGCATCATCGCAAAGGCGGCCGAGCCTCCGCTTAGTTCTTCTATCGCGCCCATACAGGCCGAGCAGCTGGCGCCAAGTCCGTTCTGTTTTTCAGCTACAGATAAACCGAAATAGCCGACCCCGGCTGCCTCTTTTATCAGATCATCGGGCAGTTTTTCCTGTTCGTCAAACTTTTCAGCATTGGGGTAGAGACGTTTCTCGGCAAAATCCCGAGCCATCTGCTTAAGTTCTAATTCTTCTTCGCTCAGATGAAAATTCATAAATTTTATAAGTTAAGCGGCGTAGTCGTAAAAGCCTTTTTTAGTTTTGCGTCCCAGATATCCGGCATGTACCATTTTTTTAAGCAGCGGACAGGGGCGATATTTAGGGTCACCCAATCCTTCGTGCAGCACTTCCAAAATTGCCAGACAGACATCAAGACCGATAAAATCAGCTAATGCCAAGGGACCCATGGGATGATTCATGCCCAGTTTCATAACGTCGTCAATAGCCTGGACTTCGGCCACTCCCTCCATGTGGGCGTAAATTGCTTCGTTAATCATCGGCAGCAAAATCCGGTTGGCCACAAAACCGGGAAAGTCGTTTACTTCAACAGCCGTTTTGCCAAGTTTTTCTGTGAGGTCGCGGGTGACAGCGAAAGTTTCGTCCGAAGTCGCAATACCGCGAATCAGTTCAACCAGTTTCATAATTGGCACCGGGTTCATAAAATGCATACCGATAAATTTGTCGGGGCGCTTGGTGGCCGAGGCCAACTGGGTAATCGGCAGCGATGAAGTGTTCGAGGCCAGTATGGTATCGGGCGGACAGTTCTGGTCAAGTTTTTTAAAGATTTCAATTTTTACATCAAGTTTTTCAGTAACTGCTTCAATCACCAGCTGTGAGTCTTTAGCGACGCCAAGATCTGTGGTTACATTAATTCTGGCTAAAGCAGCGCTCTTGTCATCGCCGCTTATGATTTCTTTTTTGACCAGGCGCGAAAGGCTTTTGTCGATGGCTGCTTTGGCCATGTCCAGAATTTCCTGTTTCATATCAACTAAGTTGACATCAAAGCCTGTGGCAGCAAAAATCTGGGCAATGCCATTACCCATGGTGCCACTACCTACAACTGTCACATTTTTAATATTGTCTACCTGCATTAAAAACTATTCTCTTTCTATAGCCATTGCTACGGCGTTGCCGCCGCCCAGACAGAGTGTGGCCAGGCCGGTTTTCAAATTGCGATCTTTAAGGGCGTATATCAAAGTTGTCAAAACCCTTGCACCAGAGGCTCCGATAGGATGACCCAGCGCTATGGCGCCGCCATTGACGTTAACTTTAGCGCTATCCCATTTCAGCTCTTTAGAGTCAGCCAGCATCTGCGAAGCAAAAGCTTCATTGGCTTCAAAGAGGTCCCAATGATTTATTTCGACGTTCATCTTAGCCATTAGTTTTTGCACGGCAAAAATCGGGGCGAAGAAAAGATCTTCCGGCTTGGTGCCTGCTACGGCATAGTCGACTATGCGCGCCATTGGCGTCAGGTTGTTATCTTTAAGATATTTTTCTGAGACTACAACTGTACAGGAGGCGCCGTCGTTGAGACTCGAAGCATTACCGGCAGTAACCGAACCTTCTTTGTCAAAAACCGGTCGAAGCTTAGCCAGTTTTTCGAGCGTAATCTGGCCGCGTACGTTTTCGTCTTTGTTAAAAATAATCGGGTCAGCTTTGCGCTGAGGAATTTCTACATCAAATATTTCTTCGTCGAACTTTCCGTCGACTTGAGCTTTGGCAGCTTTCTGCTGTGAATCATAAGCAAATTTATCCTGCTCTTCTCTGCTGATACCGGCTTTGCTGGCAGTCTGTTCGGCAGCGATGCCCATATGGAAATTGTTAAAACTGTCCCAGAGACCGTCGGTAATCATAAGATCAAGAATTTTTTTGTGACCAAATTTTAAGCCGGTCTTGGCGCCATGCAATATCATCGGCGCATTGGACATCGACTCCATGCCACCGGCTACGACAACCTCGTTGTCACCGGCCTTAATAGACTGAGCCGCCAGCATGACCGCTTTTAGTCCTGAGCCGCAGACTTTGTTTATGGTCAGGGCAGGTATTTCGTAAGACAGCCCGGCATGAATGGCAGCCTGTCTGGCCGGAGCCTGACCGCAGCCTCCCTGAAGGACATGTCCCATTATTACCTCGTTGACATCCTCTGCCTTTACTCGCGAACGGGAAACCGCCTCTTTGATAGCCAGCGCTCCCAGTTCCGGAGCTGTTTTACTGCCTAAGCCGCCATGAAGAACCCCGATGGCGGTACGGCAGGCAGACACTATATATGCTTTATTATCAGGCATTTAAGACTCCCTAAATCAATTTCATTCAATCAGACAAGTATATATCAAATAATCCGGACAATATCAAGTGAATCAATTCACAATGGCATAGTAATGATAATCGAAAATACTTTTCTGAGAGCTGAAATGCTGTTTAGAATTTGAACAGATATAGTTAAGTAATTGGAAATAAAGTCGAAACTAAACCTGAACTGCTGTACTCAAACCTAAAAAGGAGAATAAAATGAAGAAAACACTGTTGACAATTGTTGCTCTGTTTATCTTTAGTTCATTAGCTATGGCGCAAATTCCTTCGTCGCCAATAAGCTTTTATGGTGGCGGCGCATTATCAGTCCCCAGCTCACCTTCAGGATTTTCAGATGGCTGGAAAACCGGTTATCATGGTTTTGCCGGAGTCGGCTTTAGTGTCGCCCCAAAAATGAAAATCGTGGGAAAAGTAGAGTATCACAGCTTTGCCTCAGACTTTGGAATTACCAACCTTGACGGTGGCGCTATGAAAGTCCTGATGTTCGGCCCCGAAGCTCAGCTTTCACTCGGCGCTCCGATGGTCCCGATTAAACCGTTCCTGTCGGCTGGTGTCGGCATGGCCAGCGTCTCATTTGCTGATTTTACCGGAACCGATCCTTTGGTCGCTGCTTTGAACACCGCTAACAGCGGCGCTTCCTCCACTAATTTCTTTTACAGTATTGGCGGCGGCTTAGAGTTTTCAATTGGACCGACTGCAAGTTTCTTTGTGCAGGCACGTTATGCCACTATTTCCGGTGACGGCGGCTCAACATCTTTCCTGCCTATTTCTGTAGGTCTGAAAATATTTTAAGATATTATCAGAAGAATAATAATCTCTTTAAGACCGGTTCTGCTTTTGCAGAGCCGGTTTTTTTGTGGCAGCTAAACCTCTAAGTCCAGTTCAATGACAGCCGATACCGTGTCAACCTGATCACCCACAGAACCATTGACCGCTTTTACAATTCCCGCAGCAGGACTGTTAACCTGGTTTTCCATTTTCATAGCCTCGACTATCATCAGCGGCTGCTTCTCGGTAACTCTGTCACCAACTTTCACAAAAAGCTTTACGATTTTACCCGGCATCGGCGCATAGATTTTGTCTTTCTCACCGGCCTGAGCAGAAGAATCGGCAGCAAATTCTTCCTGACCGGATTCAGAGACTTCAAATAAGATAGCCTCAATATCAATCAGAAACTTGCCTCGATATTTGACAGCGGCTATGTTCTGTGTTTTGCCGTCACAGGTTGCTTCATAGTGTCCCGGAGATAATTCTTTGAAAGAGAATTCTGAGTCACCGACTTTTATAACTGTATTCTCGGCTGCCTGTTTTAGTTCAGCATGATAAGATTTGTCACCGATAATGAATTCAAATTCAGCCACTAATTGAACCCCCTATTGACCAGTCTCCGATTATGTTCCAGGGGGAAGGCTGCAGGTCGTCTGAGTCGGACAGCCGTCTGGCCGAACTGCAGAACGACAACATAGCAGCTGCGGCGGCGGCCAGTTCGTTGTATGATTCGACACCATTTGAAGAGTGCGGCAGGTTTGTCATATTGGTTTCAATAAAATTGGTAAATGTCCGGCCACTGGCAAAGTTTTCATGCTGTAATATTTTTGTGATAAAATAGCGGCAGGTTTTGACGCCCAGTATTTTGTAACTCTTTAAGGCTTCTATCATTTTTGAGATGGCTGCCTGGCGGTCGGGGGCATGGACAATCAGTTTTGACATTATCGGGTCGTAGTCGATTGTTATTTTACTGCCGGTGGCAACGCCCGAATCTACCCGGACACCATCGCCGACAGGCTCCTGATAAAACAGCAGTTTGCCGATTGACGGCATGAAATTATTGTCAGCATCTTCGGCATAGATGCGACATTCTATGGCATGGCCGTTTTGTGAAATGTTCTTTAGATGCTTGCCTAACTTTTGCCCTGAAGCTATTTTTATTTGCTCGGCGACCAAATCGATTCCGGTGACCATTTCAGTAATAGGATGCTCAACTTGCAGACGCGTGTTCATCTCTAAAAAGTAGTAGTCTCCGTTTTCATCTAAGAGAAACTCTATGGTACCGGCGTTTGCATAATTAGCTGCTTTGGCAACTTTGACAGCATCGTCACCCATCTTCTGGCGCAAATTATCATCAAGCGCGACAGAGGGTGTTTCTTCGATAATTTTTTGGTGCCGCCTCTGAATAGAGCATTCCCTTTCAAAGAGGTGCATACAATTGCCATGTTCGTCAGCCAGTATCTGAAATTCTATATGACGCGGATTGACAATCATTTTTTCTAAGTAGACGCGGTCATCACCAAAGGCGTTTTGTGCCTCTCTTTGAGCAGCTTCGATAGCCGCTTCAAGTTCACTTTCGTTTTCTACCGCACGCATACCTTTGCCGCCGCCGCCGGCTGAGGCTTTTATCAGCACCGGATAACCGACCCTGGCAGCTTCTGCCCGAAACGAATCAATATCCGAAGCGCAGCCTGCCATGCCGGGAGTGACCGGCACTCCTGCTTGGGCTGCAACTTTTCTGGATTCGATTTTATCACCCATCAAGCGTATGGCCTCAGGCGATGGTCCTATGAATTTGATATTTTCTTTCTGGCAGCGCTCAGCAAATAAAGCGTTCTCTGACAAAAAACCGTAGCCCGGATGAATAGCATCGGCAGCGGTAAATTTGGCAGCATCAATTATTTTATCAAAATTAAGATATGATTCAAGCGGCGGCGAGTTGCCAATATGCACCGACTCGTCAGCTAAGAGCTTATGCTTACTGTTATTGTCAGCATCGGAATAAACTGCGACAGTCGCAATACCAAGCGCCTGGCAGCCGTTTATAATTCGCACGGCAATTTCTGAGCGATTAGCAATAAGTATTTTTGTTGGCAGACTGTTCATACAACCGTCAGAAAAAAAGCAGCTGAGCTGCCACTTACTGTGACCATTTGGGTTTGCGCTTGTTTAAGAAGGCGTTCATTCCTTCCTGACCTTCGTCTGATTTTCGAAGATCCGCAATCAACTTAGCAGTATACGGCTTATATTCTTCTCGGGACATCAGCGGCAGGGCGCTGATAAGTTTTTTGGCATTGGTTACGGCGTTTGGTCCTGACGAAAGCAAGGATTCAACCAGTTCGTTTACGGCAGTATCAAGCTGATCGTCATCTACTACTTTATTTATGAGGCCAACTTCGCAGGCCCTTTCTGCCGGCATTCTTTCGCCTGTAATAAACAGCTCACGGGCTTTGCCTTCCCCCATTTTCTTAATGACATAGGGACCGATACAAGCCGGCACCAGACCGATTTTCACTTCCGAAAACGAAAACTTGGCAGAACGTACTGCAATAGCAATATCACAAGCGGCCACAAAACCAGTACCGCCACCGATTGCGGCGCCGTTGATTTTGCCGATTACAGGAAGTCTGAAAGAATAAATCTGGTCAAAGAGATCGGACAGTTCGTTGGACTCAGACAGGTTTTTTTCATAAGGCTGCTCGACGACGTCTTTCATCCAGTTCATATCAGCTCCGGCACAAAAGGACTTGCCCTTACCGGTCAAAACTACTACCCGAAGTTCAGCATCTTGATCTATCTCAGTCAGGACGGCCGCCATTTCACGAATGACAGTTGAGTTAAAGGCGTTGTGAATTTCCGGCCGGTTGAAAGTGATATTGGCGACTTTGCCGCTTTTTTCATATATCAAAGTAGTGTAACTCATATTTCCTTACATTCTAAAAATACCGAATTTAGTATCTGCTATGGGGGCGTTTAATGACATAGAAATCCCCAGCGCCAGCGCCTGCCGGCTGTCGGTCATGCCGATAATGCCGTCATCCCAGAGACGCGCTCCCGAATAGTACGGCGTGGATTCCTCTTCGTATTTTTCTATGATTGGCTTTCTGATTTCATCAATATCTTTTTGCGTCAGCTTCTGCCCCTTCTTTTCACTCTGATTAATCTTGACTGACGCTAAAACATCGGCCGCCTGCTCACCCCCCATAACACAGATTCGTGAGTTGGGCCACATCCACATCAGGCGCGGGAAATATCCGCGGCCGCACATAGCGTAGTTGCCGGCACCGTAAGAGCCGCCAACGACCAGTGTAAATTTGGGCACGTTAGCGTTGGCTACGGCATGGACCAGCTTGGCGCCATCGCGGGCTATGCCGCCTGCTTCATACTGACGCCCGACAATAAAGCCGGAAATGTTCTGCAAAAATATTAACGGAATTTTTCTTTCGCAGCAGAGTTCAATAAAATGAGCGCCTTTGAGCGATGACTCCGAAAACAGAACTCCGTTGTTGCCGATTATACCAACCGGGTAGCCCATAATATTAGCAAATCCGGTTACCAAAGTAGCCCCATATAGCTGCTTAAATTCGTGAAAATAGGAGCCATCGACTATACGCGCTATCACTTCGCGGATATCATACGGCTTGCGCAAGTCAGCATTAACCACCCCGTATAATTCTTCGGGGTCATAGTAGGGGTCTTCAGAAGCAGTACAATTTAATATGGTCGGTCTTTTACGATTTAAGTTTTCAATAACGTTGCGGCAAATTTGTAAAGCGTGCTCATCGCTTTGGGCATAGTGGTCAGTGACGCCTGATGTCCGGCAGTGGACTTCGGCTCCGCCTAATTCTTCAGCGGTTACTTCCTCGCCGGTGGCGGCTTTTACCAGAGGCGGACCGCCGATAAAGATAGTTCCCTGATTTTTGACAATGATAGATTCATCCGACATCGCCGGCAGATAGGCGCCGCCGGCAGTACAGGAACCCATCACGACTGAAATTTGGGAAATGCCTTTGGCCGACATGCGGGCTTCGTTATAGAAAATACGTCCGAAGTGATCTTTATCAGGAAAAGTACCCGACTGCAGCGGCAGATAAATACCGCCGGAATCTACCAAATAAACACAGGGCAGATGATTGGTCTCGGCTACTTCCTGTGCCCGGGCATGTTTCAGAATCGTCATCGGGTAGTAGGTGCCGCCTTTTACTGTGGCGTCATTGGCGATGACCATCACCTCGCGGCCATGCACCACTCCCACGCCTGTTATGATTCCGGCCGAGGGGGCATTGTTGTCATACATATCCCAGGCTGCCAGTGAACTTAATTCCAAAAATGGCGTATTTTTGTCGAGCAGTTTTTTGACTCGGTCACGGGTCAATAATTTGCCGCGGTCTAAATGCCGCTGACGCGATCTTTCGGGGCCGCCAAGTTTCACCTGCTCCAGACGTTCTTTGAAAGCAGCATGCACCGACTTATTGCTTTTTGCATTTTCTTTGAAATCTGCTGACTTCGTATCTATCTTGGATTCTATTCTAAACATTCTATCGTCTGGCTTTCTTAGTTTTATTCCACAGCGATGACGGCGCCTTTATCGGCATCTGCAGCAGCGCCTGCGCCAGGGTCTTCCCTTGCGGGTCGACCATCAGCGAACGAGTGCCGCCGCCGCCCAAAGATTCTTCTAAAAGAAAATTCAAGCCTTCCAGATTATCAAGCTCAAATCTGACAACTTTACCCAGCGTAATGCCTTTAAAAAAAGCTTTAACTTTGGCAGCAGTCAAATATCCGGTTAACCAATCATATATTTGGGGTGAGCGCGCTAGCACGCCGACATTGCAGGTGTCGCCTTTATCTCCGGAACGAGCGTAGCAGAGGTCCTGTAATATGCCTGCTTTGAGTTTTCCTGCTGCTTTTTTAACTTTGGCTTTTTTGGCAAGCCGTGCCGGCGATTTTGAAGATTTTGTTTCGGACGTAAATGAAATGCTGAATGAATTTCGCTGGCCATCGCAATCCAGAGTCAAAACCTGGCAAGTTGCGTTATCGCGTTTCATCAGTGCCGGCCAGTAGGCTACTACCTGCGACGGACGAGGTCTGCCGCTTATGACCGCCATTCCGGACGGCCCCGAAAGAATCAGCGAGGATAATAATTTTCCAAACTCGGTGATTTTATTTTTATTCTGGTCGCGCACTCCGAACTGTAAAATGATTTCATTGGTCTCAGGTGACTCCAGAGATTTCGGCCAGATTGAACCTGAGCCAATCATGTCTGTGCGAGTCTGCTCGAATTTTAATCCTAATCTTTTCCAGAATGCTGCTGCCGCGACTTTGGCTTTCTGGTATGTATCGGGGCCTGAAATCAAAATTCCGCCGCTGGCTTTCCAGCCGTCGTTGTAAGACATCGATATCTTAAAAAGCTCAGTCAGCGGCTCCCCTTTAATGCCAGAGATACGCACCCGGTTTTTGCCTTCATCTTTTAGCTCTATCGAATCAAAACGGGCAACGCCATCGGGTGTAATATAATTTGAGGGATCACCCATTTCGTAAACGAGCTGTTCTTTGACGGTCTTCTCTGATACTAAACCACCGGTGTTTTTGTGCTTGGTGACTGTAAACTCGCCGCTCTTTTCCATTTCAATAATAGGGTAGCCGATATTGTCATAAGTTTTGACATCTCTCCAGTCGGTGATATTGCCGCCGCTCGACTGCGTGCCGCATTCTATAATATGCCCGGCCACAATCCCGGCGGCTATCTTGTCCCAGTCGTCGCTCTTCCAGCCAAACTCAAAAATCATCGGCGCCAGAGTTATGCCGGTATCTGTTACCCGTCCGGTGACGATTATCTGGCAGCCTTGCACAGAGCTTTGACCACCGGCTCAGCCCCAAGATAGACATTGGCCGAGGTTACCTTGTCGCGAACTTTTGGGAATTTTTCACCACTGTCCATATTGGTGAACTTTTCACCTTTGGCCATCAGACTGTCGATATCGTCCATGATGTTATCGCCATGCACCACCCCGACTTTTATTTTTATCCCCTGCTCTCTGGCAATTTCGATAATCTTCTTGCCCAATCCGACCGGATTTATCCCGCCGGCGCTTGAGATAACCGTAACTTTTTTCTTAACAATCAGCGGCAGGCATTCTCTGATCTGGTCTAAAAAGTCACCGGCATAGCCAAGTTCCGGGTTTTTCTGCTGCTGACGCTGCAGAATGGACATGGTGATTTCGGCTAAAAAATCCATGGTGATATAATCCAGCGCGCCGCCCGAAAGCTGCCGCTTCAACGCCGAGAGGTCATCTCCCCAGTAACCCCCGGCGTTGCCTATTCTGATATTCTTTTTCAAATCTGTAATTATTCCGTAAGCTCTTGTCTGTTAATAGTTAGTGAACATAAATATATGGCCAGTTTAAAGGCTTGTAAAGCATTGCAAAAATGTCAGAATACCTTATATTTGAATCTATAAACTGAGCCGGCCTCTCAAACGGGGTGGTACCAATTTTTTCTTTTTCAA
>JADFLZ010000027.1 GCA_022564135.1 Candidatus Zixiibacteriota bacterium | reverse complement strand
TTGAATTATTTCGCGGCCAGGCTGCATTCGTAGATTCTAAGACGATTGAAGTCGAATTTAATGGCGGCAGCAGGCAAACTCTGAGCGCTAAAAAGATTTTTATTAATACCGGCACCAGAAATTTCAGACCGAACATAGCAGGCCTCGACCAGGTAAAATATCTGGATTCTACTTCTATTATGGAGCTAAACAAAATCCCCAGGCATCTGATAGTCGTTGGCGGTGGTTATATAGGTCTCGAATTCGGGCAGATGTTTCGCAGGTTCGGCAGCAAAGTTACTATTTTACATCAAGGAGAGCAGCTTTTAGATCGCGAGGACAGCGATATTGCAGAAGGAGTTGCCAAAATATTGGAAGGCGAAGGCATAAATATCCAGCTTAACTCAGTAGTCAAAAAAGTACTAAAGCCATCTAAAGACAAAATCAAAGTTGAAGCAACGATTGGCGGCAAAACAAAAACGTTTACTGGCAGCCACCTTTTTATCGCCACCGGTCGTGTTCCTGAATCCGATGAGCTAAATCTGAAAGCCGCAGGCATCAAAACCAACCCGCGAGGCTTTATAAAAGTAAACTCAAGACTTGAGACAACTGCCAAAAATATTTATGCCATAGGCGACGTCAACGGCGGCCCGGCTTTTACACATATTTCTTACGATGATTTTAGAATTCTGCGCACCAATTTATTAAACAATGGTGCGGCCAATACCAATGGACGTCTGGTGCCATATACAGTGTTTATTGACCCACAGTTAGGCCGGGTTGGCATATCAGAAAAAGAAGCCAAGCAGCAGGGACTGAATTACAGAGTCGGTAAACTTCCCATGAGCCATGTTGCCCGCGCTCTGGAGATGGACGAAACCCGCGGGTTCATGAAAGTTATTGTCGATGCCAAAACAGAGCAAATTCTCGGCTGTGCGATTTTAGGCATCGAGGGGGGTGAAGTCATGTCTGTCTTGCAGATGGCCATGCTGGGCAAAATCAAATACTCAAAAATACGCGACGGTATCTTTGCTCACCCGCTATTAGCTGAGTCATTAAACAATTTATTCATGGCCATGGACCGGTAGTAATACTACACTAATGCAGGAGTTACAAAGTGGCAGGCTGGCAGATAATAAAATCAGAATATCTTCTTAAACATAAATATATGACTGTTAGAAAAGATGTTTGCGAAACATCCGAGGGCACAATTATCGACCCCTACTTTGTGCTGGAATTTCCTACCTGGGTACAGGTGCTGGCTTTTAATTCTGACAATAAAATACTGGTGACCCGTCAATACCGACACGGCGTAGGGCAAGTTGTCTACGGTCTGCCGACAGGTTATACCGAGGCAGAAGATATATCAGACGAAGAATCGATCAGGCGTGAACTGCTTGAAGAGACCGGCTATACCTCAGAAAAATTTATCAGCGTCGGCCAGCTTCAGCCCAACCCGGCTACCCAGAACAATATCGTTCATTGTTTTGCTGCTTTCGATATCAAAAAGATTCAAGAACCAGCTGATGACCCCAGCGAGAGAATCAAAATCGAATTTGTTACTGTAGAAAAGTTGCTGAAACTAATCAGCGCTGGCGAGTTTGCCCACGCCCTGCATGTGGCCGGAGTTTTTCTGGCGCTGTCCAAGCTCGAACTGTTAAAGCTGAAATCTGACCGGTAATAAACTGCTAGCGCAGCTCTATTATCAGATACATCATTTCGCCTTTTCTTTCTATCTGAACTATGACAGGTTCATTGTGGGCGTAAAGTGAAAGTACTCGCCTGAGACCTGACAGACCTGCTATGGTAGTCTGGTTAAGAGTATGAATAATATCACCGGCTCTGAAACTATCACCTCGGTATGACTGATTCTCAGCGCGCGCGGCAACCAAAACTCCGGATTCCCGGCGGACAGCAGGGAGCATTTTTAAAATATCTTCATTTAATTCGAGAGCCAGAATGCCAAACTGGTCAATCAGGTTTTCTTCGGGAGTGACAAACTGAATAAATTTGCTGTAATCATCAGCGCGCTCTTCTACCTTGACAGTCACAGTCATCTTTTTATCGGCTCTGAGAATTTCGAGCACGACAGTGTCGTTAATATCCCGCGAATACAAATTGACATCAAACTGCCGGCCGTTTTCCATCCGTTTACCGTCAAGCGATAAAATAATATCGCCTATCCGGAGCCCGGCCTTGTCTGCCGGACTCTCAGGCGTTACATCGCCAATCAGTACGCCCCAGTCCTGCGAAAGATTTAAGCCTCTGGCGATTTCCGGTCTGATTGTCTGGGCATTTACGCCTATTATTCCGCGCCGCACACGGCCATGGTTTTTTATCTGACGATAGACATTGGAAACAATGTTGCTCGGTGCGGCAAAACCAAGACCCTCACTGCCGCCCGATTGTGAAAATATCAAGGTGTTGATACCGACCACATAGCCCTCGCCATTGACCAGCGGGCCGCCGCTGTTGCCGGGGTTAATGGCGGCATCGGTCTGAATATAAATCATGGGGTCGTCGGCTGACAATTGTCTGGCCACCGAGCTGACCACTCCCATCGTAACCGAGTTTTGTAAACCCAATGGAGATCCGAATGCAAAAACCAGCTGTCCCTGCCGTAAGTCGTCAGAATCCGCCAGTTTGAGATACGGCAAACCTGTTCGCGGAATCTTCAGCACCGCCAGATCTGTTTCCGAATCAAGGCCTACTAAAACTGCTTTGACAATATCCCCTTTTGGTTTTAAAATAGACTGCCACTTTGAGCCGTTTTGACGAGGCGGAGCTAAGATGACATCAATTGAATGAGCGCCTTCGATTACATGGGCATTGGTAATGATATATCCGTTGGCGTCTAAAATCACGCCGGAGCCGGTATACTGGCGCTTGGACAAAAGCGAAGTGGACATCTCGTCCGTCGGTCCTGTCCAGCCGGTGGCAATGATGTGTACTACCGCCGGAACAATACTGTCAGAAAGTTGCTGAAAAGACTCAGAGATACTCTTAAGAGAAAGGCTGCTTTTATCCCCGGCGTTTATATCTGTAGCGCTCACGAAAAATAGCAGAATAATAATTAGAGCAAATGATGGTTTAAATTTTTTCATATCATGCATAGCAATTGATTTTCTGATTGTCGCTTTCCTAACAGTCTGCAAGGGCAAATAAAGCCTCCCAGGAGCCTGATGTAAAGCCGTTTTTGACAGCCTGTAAAACGCAGTAATCGCACTCTTAAATAGCGGTAATGCAAGAAATCTCTTGACCTTTGACTACTTCGGGGCAACTTTAGAGCGGCTTTCAAATAAAGGTTAATTCAGAATTTGATAAAACATATACCTCGGTTTTCAGCAAAGCTATTTTCACTATTATTATTTCTGCCGCTATTTATGCCGGAATCTGTCTTCGGCCAGGAGGGGGAATCTTTATTTCGTTATGACCGGATAAATGCGCTGGTGGCTGTTGTCATTTTTTCGTTCGCTATTTTACTGTTTACCAAATGGGCCAAAGAGGGCAAGCCGCTTTTTTTGCGCAAAATCCCGGGACTTGAAGCTATCGAAGAAGCAGTCGGTCGCGCTACCGAGATGGGGCGCCCGGTGCTGTTTATCCCGGGAATAGCCGAGCTTGATGAAATTGATACGATAGCCGGAATATCAATACTTGGCCGTGTAGCTCAGATTACAGCCCAGTATGAGACTCCTCTATATGTGCCGGTCAGGTATCCGCTTGTTTTGGCCGCCGGACAGGAAGTTGTCGAGCAGGCTTATATAAAAGCAGGCAAGCCGGAACTCTATGACGAAGATATAGTGCGCTACGTTGCCGGCGAGCAGTTTTCTTTTACAGCAACTGTAAATGGCTATATGATGCGCGAGCGTCCGGCCACAAATATCTATATGGGGGCGTTTTTTGCAGAATCATTACTGCTGGCAGAGACCGGCAACGCCGCCGGTTCGATTCAAATAGCCGGCACTGCCCGCCCCGAACAGCTGCCTTTTTTCATTGCAGCCTGTGACTACACCCTGATGGGTGAAGAGCTTTACGCCGCTTCGGCCTATCTTTCGCATGAGCCAATTATGATGGGCGGACTCAAAGGACAGGACTTTATGAAAATCCTGATAATCATATTAATTATTATCGGAATTGTTCTGGTTCTTTTTGACTCAGCCGAAACTTATTTGAGCTGGTTTGAGGAAAATTGATGAAAACGACGCTTCCTTTGGCAGTTGCATTCATAACCGGTGTTATCTTTACCATAACTTTCTTTTTTAACGAAAAATCAGCTATAGTCGGCGGCGTTTCCAAGCAGCTTTTGGACTGGCTTATCATTATTGGCGGCTTCACTCTGCTTTTAGGTGTTGTTTCAATACTTCGGGTAAGCTGGCAGTCTGTAGAGCGTCGCAAAGAAGACTGGATTTACAAACTAATTACTATTCTGTCAGTTTTGGTGATGGCTATTCCAGGGCTGCTGCCGGAGTCGTGGTCGTCATTGTTTGGCAGGCAGGCAGGTTCGATATACGACTGGCTGTTTATAAATTTGCAGGCGCCTATGATGGCTACCATGTTTGCCACTCTGGCCTTTTATATCGCTTCGGCTGCTTATAGAGCCTTTCGGGCGCGTACTGCCGAAGCTACCATCCTGTTAATAACCGCAACTCTGGTTATGCTCTGGCGGGTACCGATGGGCGAAGCCTTTCTCAATCTGTTTTCAGAAGAAATACCCGGGCTGATAAACAGATATATCATGGGCGGTGTTAACTTAGCTGTGCAGAGAGGCATTATAATCGGTGCGGCCTTAGGTGCAGCGGCCATGTCGCTACGCATTATTCTTGGTATAGAACGAACCTATATGGGTAAAAGCTAATCATGACTATCTGGGAACGCTTTGATAATATGGACAGACGCTGGGTCTACCTGATGGTCGCACTGGCTGTCATAATCCCTTTCTTAGTTCCCATGAAATTTGATATCAGCATTACGCCGGAAGTGCAGTCGTTTTATGATGCAGTCGATAATCTGCCTGATTCATGCACCGTCATGCTGGTCTTTGACTACTACCCCTCGACAGCGGCCGAGTGCGAACCGATGGCGATAGTAGCAGCGCATCATCTGTTTCGAAAAGACTGCAAAATAATCACGTTGAGTAATATCCCCTATGGCGGACCATCGATGGCAGAGACTGTCACCAGAGCGATAGCCAAAGAATATGACAAAAAGTACGGTGAAGATTTTGTTAACCTTGGATTCAAATATGGTCCTATCGCTGTCTTAAAAGGCATGGGCATATCCATAGAATCAATTTTCCCGACAGATAACAGCGGTACACCGCTAGCTGAGTTACCGATGATGGATTCGGTCACCAACTACGAGCAGGTTAGTTTCATTTTCGAAATCGCAGACAACGCCACTGCCGATTACTGGATTTCAATTGTCAACGCCGGCTACGGGGTACCGATGGGAGTGGGCTGCACGGCCGTAATGGCACCTAAATTCTATGCCTTTTTAGGAGCGAATCAGATAGTGGGACTATTGGGCGGCATGAAAGGCGCTGCTGAATATGAAATCTTGATAGGTAAGCCGGGTACTGCCTTTCGGGGGATGGATGTTCAGTCAATGGTGCACTTTGTAATAATTGCTTTAGTGATTATTGGCAATATCGGCTTTTTCGTAACCAAAAGACGAAACAGAAAGAAAAGCGCGTGAGTGGCATAGAAATTCTACAAATTTGGATAATCGCCTTTTTTACGCTGGCGCTTTTTTCTTTTCTGTATAAAGACAATCCCTTTTACAGACTTGCAGAAAATATCTTTGCCGGACTTACCACCGGTTATCAGGTTAGTCTCATCTGGGATACTGTCATAATTCAAAAACTCTGGGACCCTATGATGGGCGGCCAGTGGTGGCTGTTTTTGCCGGGGTTACTGGGACTTATGATGTTCTCGCGTTTTTCTCCAAAAATATCCTGGATGTCCCGGGTGCCGCTGGCAGTAGTCATGGGCATAACCGCCGGGATATTCTTAACAACTCAGCTGCATGGTTTTGTGCTGCCGCAGATGCAGGCTACTATGAATACTTTCGTGACTGCCAAAGGTTTCGCTGATTATTTCTTAGCATCACTGATAGCGGTGGGTGTTATTTCTACCATGATATATTTTTATTTCTCCCACGAGCATGTCGGAGTTTTGGGCGTAACCGCCAAGCTTGGTATCTGGTTTATTATGATTTCGTTTGGCGCCCATTTTGGCTATACGGTTATGGGCCGGGTTTCGCTTTTGATCGGCCGGACCCAGTTTCTGATTGAAGACTGGATCGGAACTTTTTCCTACATATTATAAGCTATTTTCATCATTTCCATTGTCTATATTTGCTCTTGTCAAAGTGTCATTCTTTAGCTAAGATAACAGCCTAAACTGAAAGGAAGCGGTTGAAAGTTGTCATTCCCGTCGCAGGTGAAGGTAGGCGTCTGCGGCCTCATACAAATACAGTTCCCAAGCCACTTTTAGAGGTCGCCGGCAAGCCGATTCTGGCTCATATTCTAGACCCGCTCGCGCAGCTCGATATCGACGAAATTATATTTGTCACAGGCTATTTGGGCAGCCAGATCAAAGAATATGTAAGCAACAGCTATTCGTTTAAGTCATCATTTGTGAACCAGGACAGACTATTGGGGTTAGGATATGCTGTGAGCTTAGGCATAGAAAATATAGAAGAAAGCAATCTGCTTATTATTCTCGGTGACACCATAGCCGAATGCGACCTGGCTGAATTCACTAAAAAATCTGATTATGTTCTCGGAGTAAAGCAAGTCGATGACCCGCAGAGATTCGGTATCGCGGATGTAAAAGACGGAATCGTAACCAAATTAGTGGAAAAACCGAAAAATCCGCCCGGGAATTTAGCCTTGATTGGCCTTTATTATTTCAAAGAAACAGCAGTGCTCAAAAGTGAACTGGCCAAACTAATAAAATCTGATAAGAAAACCAGCGGGGAAATTCAACTTACTGATGCTTTACAGGGGATGATAGAAAGCGGCACAAAATTCAAAGCCAGCGAAGTCGAAAGCTGGCACGACTGCGGTAAGAAAGAGACAATTCTAAAATCAAATCAACATTTTCTAAAATCGATGAATTCATCAAATAGTCATAACGGCTCAAAAATCGTGCCACCGGTATATATTTCAGAGACTGCTGATATTTCGAAATCTACCATAGGTCCCAATGTTTCGATTGCAGGGTCTGTCTCGATATCAGATTCTGTCATAGAAAATTCAATTATAGGGGAGAGCTCAACTGTGAAAAACGCTGATATAAAAGATTCTTTGATAGGTAAAAGCGTTTTAATAAGCAATTATAAAGGAACCCTCAATCTTGGCGATAACTCTATTATTGAGGGGAGCAAGTACAGCAAGTGAATTTCATCAAAATATATCCGGAGAAAATCTAAGTGCCCAATAAAGACTATCTATTTACCTCGGAGTCTGTTACCGAAGGTCACCCCGACAAAATTTGCGACCGCATTTCTGACGAAGTTTTAGATGCTGTACTTCGTCAGGATAAAACCAGCCGAGTCGCCTGCGAAACTTTTATCACGGTAGGCATGGTCATTGTCGGCGGCGAAATAACTACCAAAGCCAAAATCGATGTTCAGGATATTGTCCGCCGGGCTGTCAAAGATATCGGCTATACCGACCACCGCTTTGGGTTCGACTACGACACCTGTTCAGTTCTTAACGCGATTGGCACGCAGTCACCGGATATTTCTCAGGGAGTAGATACCGGCGGCGCCGGTGACCAGGGACTTATGGTTGGTTACGCCTGCCGCGAGACCAAAGAGCTGATGCCAATGCCAATCATGCTGGCTCAAAAGCTGGCCAGAAAACTTGCCGATGTCCGCAAGAAAAACATACTGCCGTATCTTGGCCCCGACGGTAAATCGCAGGTGACCCTGGAATACAAAAACGGTCAGCCGCACCGGGCAGATACTATTGTTATTTCAACTCAGCACACTATAGAGATTCTTGATAAAACCGGAAAGAAGATTACAAAAAAGTCCAGAGAAGAGATAATTGAAAAAGTAATTTTGCCGGTGGTTCCTAAAAAGATGATTGACAATAAAACAAGATTTTTGGTAAATCCGACCGGCAAATTTGTAGTCGGCGGCCCGCAGTCTGATACCGGCATGACCGGCAGGAAGATTATTGTCGATACTTATGGCGGCACCACGCCCCATGGCGGCGGCGCTTTTTCCGGCAAGGACCCGACCAAAGTTGACCGCTCAGCGACATATATGGCCCGTTATGTGGCCAAAAACGTGGTGGCCTCCGGTCTGGCCGATATCTGCACGCTACAATTAGCTTATGCCATCGGGGTGGCAGAGCCGGTTTCGGTCATGGTTGATACCGGCGGCAGCGGAAAAATTCCTGATAAACAAATTGCCAGACTTATTCGTAAACATTTTGATCTGACTCCGCGAGGCATCATAAAGCATCTTAATTTGAGAAGACCTATTTATGCTATTACTGCTGCCTACGGTCATTTTGGAAGAACCGAAAAAACTTTCACCTGGGAAAAAACTGACAAAGTTAACAAACTAAAGAAGGACGCTTAAAAAAATGCCTCTAAAATTTGACATCAAAGATAAGAAACTTGCTAAAGCCGGCGTAAGCAAAATCGAATGGGCCGAGCGCAGTATGCCTGTACTGAGACTGATTCGTGAAAGATTTAAAAAAGAAAAACCCTTAAAAGGCATTAATATCGCGGCCTGTCTGCACGTTACCACCGAGACCGCCAATCTGATGCGCACACTTAAAGCCGGCGGCGCCAATACGACCTTATGCGCCTCCAATCCGCTTTCAACACAGGACGAAACCGCCGCAGCCTTAGTAAGTGAATACGGCATCAGCGTCTTTGCTATCAGAGGTGAAAACACAAAAACTTATTACAAGCATATTCATCAGGCGCTCGATTTTAAGCCGCACATAACCATGGATGACGGTGCTGATTTAGTCAGCAGTATCCACAGTGACAGAAAAGAATTGATAAAAGGCATCATGGCCGGAACCGAAGAAACCACCACCGGTGTTATCAGACTCAAAGCCATGGAAAAAGATAAAGCTCTCATGTTTCCGGTAGTAGCCGTTAACGAATCCAAGACAAAACACTTTTTCGATAACCGCTATGGCACCGGACAGTCTACCTTAGACGGCATTCTGCGGGCGACTAATCTGCTTATCGCCGGCTCTACATTTGTAATAATCGGTTACGGCTGGTGTGGACGCGGTCTGGCGACTCGCGCTAAGGGAATGGGCGCCAATGTTATCGTGGTCGAAGTCGATCCGGTCAAAGGTATTGAAGCTGTCATGGACGGCTTTCAGGTGATGCCATTAAACAAAGCCGCCGCTATTGGCGACGTCTTTGTAACAGTTACCGGCAACCTGCACGCTATCGGACTTAATCACCTCAAGCGCATGAAAGACGGCGCAATAGTAGCCAACTCCGGACATTTCAATGTAGAAATTGATTTAGACGGCTTAAATAAAGCTGCTTCCAAAAAACGCGAAGTCCGCCCGGAAGTGGTCGAGTACACTTTGAGCAAAAAGAGAATAATGATTCTCAGCGAAGGCCGCTTGATAAATCTGGCCGCCGCCGAAGGCCACCCGGCTATGGTCATGGATATGTCGTTTGCCAATCAGGCGCTGGCCGCCGAGTATGTGGTCAAGAACCACAAAAAGTTTGAGAACAAAGTTTATGTCGTACCCGAAAAGATAGATGCCAAAATAGCAGCTTTGAAGCTCAAATCAATGGGCGTTTCGATAGATAAACTGACTCCCGAACAGGTGAAATATCTGGCCTCCTGGCAGATGGGCACCTAATTGCAGTTTGATTTCTTGTAGGTCAGGACTCGCCTCGTTGGCGTTGTCCTGACTTCTAAAGTTTGAGAATGGCAGTACCATAAGTTGGCTCTGCCTCTTTTTAATGCGAGATTGCTTCGTCGCTTCGCTCCTCGCAATGACGGAATATAAACTTAGCCTGTGTCATTGCGAACCCCGATTTTTCGGGGCGCGGCAATCTCCAAGCCTATTAAGGCAGAACCACTAAAGGCCATGGTGCCCTACATTTCTACATCAAACTTTCAGCTTGCCTATACCACCTGTCAGCATTAGATTTTGTAGAAACTTATCCATAAAAAAGGAGATCCTATGAAAATGAAGAGTCTGGCTATTTTCGCAATAGTCAGTTTGTTCTTAGTCGGTTGTGTTCCGTCACTTCATCCGCTTTATACTGAAAATGAGCTGGTGTTTGAGCCGTCACTGTTGGGAATTTGGGCTGAAGAAGATGGCGGGATCAGCTATGAGTTTATCAAAAATGGCAGTTCGTCCTATACAATGATTTACACCGAAGATTCGATTCCCTCAGATTTCACCGCACATCTGCTAAAACTTGGTGATAATCTGTTCTTGAACCTTCAGCCCGATGAACCGGAATGCGGCAACGAATTCCACAAAGGACATTTGATATCGGCGCATTCTTTCTACAAAGTTTCGTTGAAAAAAGATGTTTTACGCCTTGACGGACTGGATATTGACTGGCTTAGAGGCTTGTACCGAGACGGAAAAACCGAGCTAAGCCGCGAAATATTACAAGGCGATGATTTTGTACTGACTGCATCGACCAAGGAATTGCAGGAATTTGTCCTCAAGTATGCCGAAAATGAGAGTGCCTTTCCGAAAGAAGGGCAGTTATTTCGACAAGAATAATTTTAGGACAAAGGTTTTGGTAGAAGCCCTGTCATCCTGAGCGGGGCATTTCGTGGGCGGCCGCTTAGGCGTGTCCTAATCTGCCCCTCTTATGTGAGATTGCTTCGTTGCTTCGCGCCTCGCAATGACAAATTAAAACTCACGCCAGAGCAGTCATCCTGAGCCTTACAGCAAAGTCCCGATGTACTCGAGGGAGTCAAAGGACAAATGTTTTGTGGGCGGCCGCTTAGGCGTGTCCTCATCTGCCCCAAATAAGCCCGACCTACATCTTCCTCGCCTTAATAGACAAAAGCAGCGGATAGGCTGTCGGGCCGCCGGGGGGATACCAGTATCTGTCTTTATCCGAATACCAGTTTTCGTCGACCTGATAATAACCGTGATTGTATTCTCCAACATGTTCAATAGTCAGTCCGGCACTAATCAGCGCATTGAGAATCTCAGACAGCGGATGCTGCCACTCCACATATTCTCCGTTCCCTTTGAAATCACGGTCAATATAGTCCGCAGGATTAACTGTCCGCTCCGGGTCTCTGGTAAAGTAATCCCAGGTAGGGGCGTTAAACAAAACTTCTACCGGATGCGAATCAACTATGAAAAATGTCCCGCCTGGTTTCAAATAATGCGACACAACCTCTGCCCACCTTTCAATATCTGAAATCCAGATATGGGTGCCGTAAGATTGAAATACGATATCGAATTTCTTATCAATAACGCCGATTAAATCCAGTACATCGCTTCTGATAAATTCTGCTTCAAGCTTTGTTTCGCCTTTTAACTTGTTAGCAAACTCAATAGCTTTTTCAGAAATATCAATGCCCGTTACTTCGGCGCCTTTTCTGACCCAAGACAGACTGTCTAGACCGAAATGGCACAGTAAATGCAGCATTGATTTGCCGGCCACATCACCCAGTGCCTCAAGCTCAATACGTTTAAGATGTGAAGTACCATCTAAGAATTCTTTAGTTCTGTAACCGAGGTGATTGTAATGCAGCTCGACAACCTGATTCCAGGAGTAGCGGTTTTTTTCATGATCGGGGTGGGGCATTATTTTCTGGCGCCTATCATAGTCGAAACGCCAATTACAAAAAAGAGAATATTGATGCCCCAGACTGCCAGGTCCTCTGGTATTTTTTCATTATACCCGGCCGACTGCAGCACTCTGAAGAGAACAAAATATGTCAATGAAATTAGCCCGCCAATTGCAAAAGAAAAAGCAATGCCGCCGCGCTTGGGGTTGGCGGCAAAAGGGATGCTCAAGAGTACTACCATGACAGATGTCAGGGGATAGGCGATTTTGATTTTGAGATCAATTGACTCCCGAAGATAGGGACCGCCGGTTCGTTTCATAATGTCGATATAATCTTTGAGCTCGGCGTAGCTCATGTCCTCCGGTTTACCTATCCGTCTGGCAAGATCTTCGGGCTTATCCTGTATCTCAGGCAGTCGCATTTTGTCAAATTCATAATATGACTCGCTGGCCGTATCTTCGAACAGCCGCACATAGCCTTCAACAGCAACCCAGTAGTGATCTTCAAAAGTGATTCTCTTGGCGCTGATCAAACTGGCCAGCTTGTTGTTTCTTTTTTGATAAACATTCAGGTTTTCACCCTGGCGCCGTTTAATGTTAAAGCTGCTAATTGTATAGAAATGCCCCGGCGCTATCTGGCGGTAGATATTTTTAATATGTGTCTGATTACGAATGGCCCTTTTTTTAATAGTATACTCTTTTATTTCAACCCGCCGTTTATTGGCATCAACATAGAGCACTTCGTTGTAGTAAATATGCCCGACAGCAAGTAGCAGCGCAGCCAGAACCAGCGGCAGTGCCAGGCGGTAGAGCGAAAACCCAAGCGACTTAAGAGCCAGAAATTCGTTTCTACGGGCCAAAAGAGATACCGAAAAAAGAGTAGCTAACAGGACGAACATCGGCAAAAACTGCTTCAAAACCCAGCCGGCAAAATAGAAATAGTATTCTAAAATTATCATAAAGGGCACATCGTTATCGACGAAAAACCGGAGCTGGTCGATTATATTTATAATAATAATAGTAAAGCCGACTGCCACCGCCGTTACCAGTAGCGCCGCAAAGAATTTCTTGAGCAGGTAGATATCGATAATTTTTATCAAGGCTGTTCCTGTCTGGGCTTTCTGAAAAAAGACATAAAAGGTTTTTCAGTTACAGCCATATAGAGCAGGTAGGAGCCGGCTGCAGCTATCAAAATATTGGCGCTCCACATGGCTATGACAGGATGAATAATACCTCTGTCGGCCAGATCTTCGCCGCCTATCAAAAATGCCCAGTAGACAATAAACATAAAAAGTGAAATCGCAAT
>JADFLZ010000322.1 GCA_022564135.1 Candidatus Zixiibacteriota bacterium | reverse complement strand
TAAAGCTATTGACATCAAAGCAGTTAAGGAAATTATGATCGCCGACATAATGAAAATCTTGTCTTCCAAAAATCCATACCTAACGCCGCGCACGATTTAAAATATTGGTCAAAAATAACAAGACGGAAGAGCTGCGCCGCCTCTGAAGATGAAATCGACTAAAGTCGTCAGGTCTAAGATATTGGACGAGACGCCATCTTCGTTTAAATCCGTTTCTTCAGGACAGCTGCCGGCATCACCGCTTCCTCGAAAAATGTAATCGACTAAGTGAGTCAAATCCAGTATGTTTCCGTCGTCACCGTCCTCATTGAAATCGCCACGTTTACTCAAACAACATATTATTATCGGTTCGACTGTCACAACATATTCAGTATCCCCATAATAAGTCACCATAGGCACAAGTGAACTATCCGGAGGTGAGGACTGTACAGGTGCGAAATTTGACCAATTCATTGACACCGGCCGGCGGAGCATGGATGAATCCACGGTGATAAAAACTTTCGCTGTCATAGTTGAGTTCTCGGGGACGAAACCGAAGAGGAATACACCAAATAAAAGCACCCTGCCATCGGCTGAATCAATTGCATAACCTGATGCATTATCTCCGAAAGATTCTAAGTCTACCGAATCAATCTGAGGTATGTCATTTCCCACACGAATCTCAAGAGGTAAAATAACGGTACTTAAGATTTCTTCTGCAAAAAGTTCTATTGTTAAAACAGCATGGCTAAGGTCGGCCTCAACCCACTTAGTGTGAGAGATCTTAAATGCAGAATCTTGTTCTACTAGATAGGGAGGATATAAGGTAGAGCAAGTAGGTAACGGACCTCCACAGCAAATACGGGCATAAAGCGCAGTAAAATCCATCGGCGTCAAATTTTGGTAATGATCGAATTCGGCTGCCGACAGATCAACAGGCTGTGGACCTCCACGATAAAAATAGTCATATAAATAAGTAAGATCTAGAATATTACTACCTACATTGTCTCCGTTGAGATCTCCACAGACCTGCGAATTGGCGGCGATTGGCGATAATGCGAGTAATACTATGGTGAGGACAAAAATCTTAGTTAATGAGTAAACACTCTTGCGAGTTTTCATAAGATATTCCTCCCTAATTAGTTCGGCATATAACGTAATAATGTAGCTCTTGTCCATAATTGTGTCAAGCTAATAATCGCGAATGAAATCGTCCGAATTTGGCTTGCTCAGGACATCGATAACTATTTAAATACATGCGCCCGGCGGTGGGCCGCCTCGGAAGATAAAGTCTACCAGGAAAGTCAAATCCAGGATGTTTGAGGAATCACCGTCGCTGTTTAAGTCGGCTTCGGCCGGGCAGGCGGCGGCAAATCCGCCCCGGAAAATAAAGTCTACAAGGTAAGTTAAGTCCAGAATGTTAGCATCTTCACCATCGTTATTGGAGTCACCTATGTTCCCTTCACAGCATAGCATCGCTTCTTCGCAGGCATCGCCAATGCCGTTATTGTCGTTATCGATTTGGTCGGGATTGAAGACAGTCAGACAGTTGTCGTCGCTGTTGACTACACCGTCGCCGTCATAATCTCCAAAATCTTCGATAGTAACTTCTACAGTTAACTCGGCAGACATGCCGTGCCCGGTGTGGACCAGCGGAGTTACTGAAACTCCGATGACGCTGTCGGTATAGCTGTTGCCATATTCTAAAATTGTCACGCGATTATTACTCAGGTTGTCGGAATTTGTCAGCGGAGGCATATCGAGCAGAAAATTGTCGAAACTGGGGTTAATAAATGTGCCCGTTTTCATTCCAAACAGTCCGTCAACTCTGGTATAGTCCCATATGTCGAGCACAAATAGAGAATCATAATCGATTGGCTCTCTGAAGTGATAGTAGTAAAAAGCGCTGTCGCGCGGGATGCGTAAAACTTTTAATCCGTCCGGACCATGAATAGGAGAGAGGGTATAGATTCCGCTTTCTGTTATAGTCTTGATCTGGTCGCGGTCAATCCAGCCCATTTTTTCTTTAACTCTGGGGTTGCGGTCAGCATGCCCATCATACCTGTCCCCTATCCTACCGTAGCTGCAGTTAGAATCTGACAGATCCGGCCAGACGCTGCTTAATTCACAGAACCAGCCGTTGGTATGTTTAACATGAAGAGTGTGCATAAACTCATGTATCGTTATCCCAAACAGCCGCATAATGCCATTGGTCCAGGCAATGTCACCAATGCGAACTCCCCCACCAACACAGTTTCTGCAATCATGGTATTGGGGATGGATAACTATGAGCCTGTCGTAGTCGCCGCCGGTGTACATTGGGACAGGGTTAGCTTCATAGCTGATATTGTAGCCATCTGAAATTGCCGAATCCATAGCCGTAGCGAATAATTGATAGAACCAGTCGGTACTGTCCAAATCTTCCAATATATAAGGGCCGGCAAACTCTCCGGTTATTCGCATGCGGTCATTAGAAACATAGCGGAGATAATCGTTAAGCGATATGCCGTCGTAGTTCTCCCAATCAGAGACATCGTCAGTTACAAAGTGGGGCGTCCGGGGCGGTCCGGGGTAGCGGTCATCGAAAATAAGAGTATCGGCCATCTCCATCGTAATTGGCTCGGGAAACTTATACCTATTACCATGGGCGGCGTATTCGACTTGTTCATCAGGGCCTTGAGATTCAAACCTGCACCAGATAACCAATACCTTATACTCACCAAGAGCAGGAATAATGGGCAGTGAGTCAGATACAGGACCCTCGACTATGCGCCCGCTCTTATCAACTGTAGGATTACTAAAATTTCCAATGCAGCCAAGTTCGGGTTCGAGAGCCTGTTCAACTTGGCCTGCAAGAGGAATAGATAAAGCAACACAGGTGAATGTAATGATTGTAAAAATAGTCTTGAGTCTCACCAAAAGTTTCTCACTCAAGGCGGCACTTCAAAATTGACTGAAGAGTACTTAAGAAAGTATAGGTTTTTGTGAATTTTGCAAGGGAATTTTGGAATCTCTAGTTGGAACCGGCGTTGAATCTTGCCAGGATATCAATCCGGATATTGGAGTAGCTGACTTCGCTAAATGCAGCAAAGGCATGAAGGTTCGCATTAAAAGTTGACATCTTTCGATGCTGGTATCCGATACGCAAGGCAAGCGGACTAAAAATGAATTTCTTAACTGTAACATCGACAGCATAAGACACAAATACGGCATCTTGGTTTCTGCCCCGGACAATTCGCGTGGTCAGTCCCTTTGAGCTCAAATCAAAATCCGCGACACCAACGGCCCCGCCCAAATCCAACCGCATCTTATTTCCTTCTACCAGTGCATGATAAAGAGAGAATTCGTACATTTTGACATTGAGGTCGGAACGAATCAGCTCCCAAGTCAATTCCACTTCGGGCGGTATTAAACCGCCCACCATAGTTCCTATAAATGTAATGCTGTTGTCCAGCCTGCTGAAAGAGAACAGCACTGACATTTTCTGTGAAAGGCTTTTAGAAA
>JADFLZ010000321.1 GCA_022564135.1 Candidatus Zixiibacteriota bacterium | reverse complement strand
TATGGCGCTATTGTAGCCGGATCAAACGCCGGATTAGGTTATAACACCTTTCCGCTGATGGCCGGTCATCTGGTTCCACCCAGAATGTTCATGCTGGAGCCATTCTGGATAAATTTCCTGGATAATCGCATTATGGTTCAATTTTTGCACCGGACTTTTGGCTGGTTTATTTTATTCAGCGCAGTGGGAATCTTTCTCTACGCTCGAAAGCTTCAGCTAAGTTCAAAACAGTCGCATAGCATTAAAGTCATCACCGGCCTGGTAACTGTTCAGTTTATACTGGGAGTATTGACCCTGATATATGTAATGCCGCTGGGTCTTGCCATCGCCCATCAGGCTGTGGCCGCGATACTATTTGCATCGGCTATAAACTTAAATCACTCGCTGCGGACGTGACATTCTTGTTTTATTGAGAATTATTTGTTCCTCTTAAGAGAAACCCACCCGAAAGACATCCGAGTGGGTTTCATAACTAAAAGTGTTGATTAACTTTATTTATCAGACATTTTTTCAATCAGCTTTTCAAGTTTGGCAATCTTTTCTTCAAGATCATCCATTCTTTCGTTTTGTTTCTCTAATTCGATGGTCTTTTTGTGAAGTTCTTTAATAGCGGCCAGAGCAACGCCCGATGGGTCGATTGTAGAAATTGTATGGTCGTTGTCACCAACATTGAAAAGTTCGTAGAAATCTTCAGCCAAAGGACTGATATGCGCTACTGATTCATCCTGAGATTTGTAATTCCAGCGCTTGATATCCAGCTGAGATAATTTATCCAGAATCTCGGAGCCATCGACTTGCTCAAGGTTCTCTTTGTAGCTTGAATGCGAAGCTGTCAACCAGGCCGCACCACCAGCGGGCACATATACTCCGGTTCCAATGCCAGCTGACGGATCCATTATTGAATCACAGGTTGTCAGAAGGTAAAAGCCTCCCAAAGCTCTGGCAGTCCAGGTATTTGACCCAGACGAATATGTCGGAATAGGAGTAGTGACACCCGGAATTCTGCAACAGTCCGACCACACGTAGGAACAAGTATCGATGGCCCGAGCGTATGATCCCTCAGCATAACTATTTGGCCCGGAAGCTATATTATTTAATCCAGTTGAGTTTGCCCAAGGATTGCGGTAAACAGTCCGTTGACGACCGCGACCGCAGAGTGAGTTTCGCTCCAGATATCAGTTGTCGTAGTGGGATCGTTATAAATCTTAAAAATTAGATTATGCGACCCGTTGAGATTAGTTCCAGTTGAATCGGTCAGGATTCCCTGGTAGGTGAGTACGTTGTGCCCGGCTGCCATTGCCTGAATAGTAGGCGCAAGAATCATTACGGCCACGAAAATGGCGCATAGTAACTTGTGAGTTCGGAACATAGTTTCCTCCCGGTAAATTAGTGATGTAAATTGAATTGACTACCTGATTAAAACTTACAGCACAGATATAAGTTTGTCCATAGATTTTTTAGCAAACCGGGGCTTTATCTTAATAAAATAGACTACACAGATGACGAAACTGAATAGGCCTGAAAAGCAAACGCATTGTCATACAGCTATTTAGAAATCAATTCGAAATGCCAGCTCTCTCTTAGCGGCACTTCCCATTTAGTCTCAAGGTCTTGCTTGGTCGTCACTAAGTTATTGAATACGATTGTATTTTCGTTAAGTGTTCCCTGTGCTACCAGTCCAACGAATTCTTCCTGTGGCAGAGTGACTATTTCATTCTCATCGTCAACTTTGTAGGCGACTAGAGTGCGGTTTAAGAGCGAAATAGAATACTCTTGCTCAAGATTCTTAATAAAGTGTACCGAGCGGTCTATCGAACAGCCGCTGGCTTCGGCTTGTTTTTCATTGGCGAAAATAATCAGAAACTGGCTATGAAGAACTTCAAACGCAGCCTGTAACTTTTCTCCATGGGCCGCCCAACCGTCTATGAAGTTGTCGCCTTGTTCTTTTATAGCTTCGATTTCGCTATCTGATAATTTGCGGTCACACTGATAAATCCAGAGACGAGTGTCCCCGGGCAATTCTTTATAATTCATTTTCTGCCGGTTCCCCTTTTAACAAAGCATTTTTGCATTATCGGTTTTCAAACGTCGACACTTTTCATATAATGACTACCTGAAAGGATAATATAAAAAGATGGCAAAGAAAACATATACATATAAAGGACTGCAGGGAGAAATTCGCGGTTGGAAAACTCCCCCGATTGATTCGTTCGAAAACGTTTATTCTGACAAAGAATATGAAATAGTCATGAGCATTCCGGAGTTTACCTGCATCTGCCCCAAAACAGGCCTGCCCGATTTTGCGGTTCTTACTCTGACTTATGTTCCCAATAAAGTCTGCCTGGAATTAAAAAGCTTCAAAGAGTATCTCTTAGCTTATCGTAACAAAGGCATCTTTCACGAAAACGTAGTTAATAAAGTAGCAGCAGACCTTGTTAAAGCGATTAAGCCGAGAAACTTAAAGCTCGAAGGTAAGTTTAACGCCCGCGGCGGCATTCAAACCACAGTTGTCAGAGAATATCCCAACCGTAAGAAGAAGTCTTAACATTACTATTTCTTACGTTCATTGCCCCAGATCAATATTTGCAGGCGGGGGCTGAACCTGTAGCCGTTTTGCAAGGCCAGTTGATTAACGGTGGCCATGTTACTTATCTGCTTTTTGCGGGTAAATCCTTCGGGCATCAAAATAATCGACTCGGCAGCTATCAAAGGCAGATAATATTCTTTGATTTCTGCAATATCGTCAGCTGAGTCGACCACAAACTTAAAATCAGCTTTACCGGTAGCATAAATTGAACTTATGGCATCAGGCACTACATTAACTGACTGCGCTAAGCCATTGTTAGATAGTTTAGGAGAGCAGTTCCACCAGTCTATAGAATCGATCATGGCCAGAGACGGCTTGTACATGCCGTTGGTTTCAATTTCAAAAAAGTTAAAACCGAGCTCTCGCATCTGGATTATCAAAGCAGGCAGCCTCCCCTGATGCAGCATCGGCTCGCCGCCGGTAAGAACGACATGGACGTTGGCTGGCTCCAAATGGTGGCTCTTCAGAAGCTTTGTTGAAAGCTCAGTAATCTCGTTTACTGATAACAGCTGGCCTTCTTCGATCAAATCAGAATCCCAGGTAAAACGAGTGTCGCACCAGGAGCAGCCCAGATTGCAGTAATTGAATCTCAAAAACAGCGCCGGCTGACCAATAAAACGCCCCTCCCCCTGAAACGACAGAAAGGCCTCGTTAAGCGGCAGCTTATCTGCAAACTCTTTGGGCCAGCTTTTAATTTTTGGTTCATATTTTACGGCTGATATTTTATTCATTTTATCATCATCTAAGCACAATGAGTCGGGTCGGGCAAACCGGCTTCTGCAAAGCCTTTCTGGCGCAAAATACAGCTGTCGCATTGCCCGCAGGCGAGGCTTTCTTTGACCGGGTCATAGCAGCTGAATGTCCGAGAGTAATCGAGGCCAAGCACGCTGCTCCTCT
>JADFLZ010000320.1 GCA_022564135.1 Candidatus Zixiibacteriota bacterium | reverse complement strand
GCTGGGATATAATGCGTAATCATACTGCCACTCATCTGGCCCAGGCAGCGCTTAGAAAAGTTCTGGGGACGCACGTCAGGCAGTCCGGTTCGTATGTCGGTCCTGACAGACTTCGCTTTGACTTTTCGCACCATCAGCCAATGACAGCTGAAGAAATTCGGCAGGTCGAAGAAATAGTCAACGGCGAAATAATTAAAGGCTCTATCGTAAACACAGAAGTCATGCCGCTTGAAAAAGCCAAAAAGACCGGCGCCATGGCCTTGTTCGGTGAAAAATATGCCGACGATGTGCGGGTTGTATCGATAGACAAATTTTCCAAAGAACTTTGCGGCGGCACGCATGTGGAAAACGTCGGGCAGATTGGTCCTTTCAGAATCACTCTGGAAACAGGCGTGGCCTCGGGCGTAAGACGGCTGGAAGCTGTGACCGGCAGAGAAGCTATCGAGCAGATGCTCTCGGATAAAACTCTAACACGAAAAGTCGGCACGCTGGTAGGACGAACCGGAGACGATATAATCGAAGGTGTCAAGCAGCTCAAAGAAAGTAACAGCTCTCTTTTGCGTGAACTCAAAACAGTCAAAGCCAATATGTTTTCGGGTTCACAGAACACCATCGGAGAATCTACAGAAATTGACGGTGTCAATATGCTCACCCATGATTTTGGCGAGACCGATAAAGATATCATGGCCGGCTGGATTGATAAGCAGAAAGAGAGCGGCGAAGCGGTGGTGGCCCTGGGGCTGGGACAGGTCAACGGCAAGAAGACATTTATGGCTTCGGCCAGTTTTCAAGCAACGACCAAGTTCAAGATTGATATTGGTAAATTTTCCAAAGAACTGCTGCCGGAGTTCGGCGGCCGCGGCGGCGGCAAAGCAAATTTTGCACAGGGAAGTGTGGCGACCGAAACAGAAGTTAAGAACTTTTTCGAGAGAGCCAGAGAGTTATTTATAAAACATAGAGGCAACTAATGAGACACGGACAAGTCTTTCAACAATTGATCAGCACCAAAGAAAATCGCGGCGGCGGCTTTTTGCTCTTAATCGACCCCGACCGCTATGGACAAAGACAAGGGCTGTCGATGGCCGAAGCAGCCGAAGACTGCGGAGTTGACGCTATTATGGTGGGTAGTTCGTTTATGCTGAACACAAACTTTTCACAATCCGTCAAGGAGATAAAAAGCGCCACCAGACTGCCGGTGATTATTTTCCCCGGCTCGTTCGCGCAGCTGACGCCTGAGGCCGATGCGGTTTTGTTCACTTCGCTGATATCAGGACGTAATCCGAACTATCTGATTGACGAGCAGGTACGCGGGGCGCCATTGGTAAAGAAATTTAATCTGGAAACTATTCCGACAGGCTATATGCTGATAGAATCGACTTCGCTGACATCGGTGCAGTTTATCTCCGGCACTTTACCGATTCCAAGAACAAAACCGGACATCGCCTGCGCCCATGCTCTGGCGGCGCAGTATCTGGGCATGAAAATGGTCTACCTTGAAGCCGGTTCAGGCGCAACTCAGGCCGTACCGGATGAAATGATTCAGATGACAAGTTCGTATATTGATATTCCGGTTATGGTCGGCGGCGGTCTGAGCAGTCCCGAAGAATGCGCTAAAAAGATAGAAGCCGGCGCCTCGTTTATCGTCTGCGGAAACTCACTCGAAGATGACCCCAGCCATAATTACTTAAGAGAACTGACTGCAGCAACCCACTCAAAAGAGCAAGTGACCGTATGAAAAAAGATGATAGACTAATTTTTCTGAAAAACCTGGCAGAAGAAACTTCAATCCTCCGCAAATCAATGGTTGAAGAACTCGGGCCTAATATCCTTGAACTGGCTGCGGTAATTTCCGGAGTTATCGGTACCGGCGGCAAATTACTCTTAGCCGGCAACGGCGGCTCTGCCGCGGACTCTTCGCATTTTGCCGGAGAGATGATTGTGCGGCTCTCTGCTGATAGAAACAGACAGGCGCTGCCGGCTATAGCGCTATCTGCCGATACGGCGGTGCTGACTGCTGCCGCCAACGATTTTGGTTTTGAAAACGTATTCGCCCGACAGGTTGAAGGCCTCGGACAAAAAGGGGATATGCTCTTTGTTCTTTCAACTTCCGGCAACTCCCCTAACCTAATTAAAGCAGTCGACACTGCCAAAAGAATGGGCATCATTACGGTCGGACTGCTGGGCAATAGCGGCGGTAAACTCGCCAAAGCAGTCGACCGCGCTCTGGTAATACCGCATCCCTCCACACAGCGTGTTCAGGAAGAGCATATTTTTATTATTCATATTCTGGTAGAACTGGTTGAAGGTGATTTGATTAAATGACCACCGCCAAGAAAAACTGGCTGAATAATCTTATTTTCTATTTCTTTAGTCTCTTTCTTTTCTCTTCTACATTTTCAATTGCATTATCGCAGATTTCTCTGGGGCTGGCTTTAATCTTTTTTTTAGCCCTGATAATTTTGACAAAGAAGAACTTTTTTGAGCCGGAACTTAAATACTTTTACTGGGCTGTAGGCATCTACCTGTGCTGGAATGTCATAGCTGCACTCGCTGGCGGAACTCCTCTTAAATCTCTGCTGATGCTCAAAGAAGAATGGCTGTTTTTGATAATTCCGATTACGCTTCATCTGATGCGTCAGAGGTTCTACCGCAGCGGCCTGATGATGATGCTCTCTGCCGCTATGATTCTCGTTTCTATCTATGCCATCGTGCAGCACTATACCGGCTGGCACTGGTTCCGGTCGTGGGCACCGCCGATGGCTTCGGACCAGACTTATTATGCTTCCGGTGGTTTTCATCATTACCTGACATTCGGCAATTATTTTGCGCTGGCTGCTACTTTTCTTTTAGCTTTTGCGCTGCTTCAAAAAGAAAAACTTATTAAAAATTTTAATCTGCTGTTTCTTTCTGCCGCTATTTTGGGGCTGGTCTCGGTTGTCTTTTCTTACTCGCGCATGGCAATAGCGGCGCTGCCTCTGCCGGTTTTGTTCATTGCTTATCTGAGAGGACGTAAATGGCTCTTTAGCGCTATAGTGCTGGTTTTAATAATTTCTGCTACTGCTTTAGTGGGTATGAGTGAGCTGTCGTTTAAGTTTACAGACGGACTATTAAAAGACATTTCGAAATCAAATCAATCGTCCAGACTGTTCATCTGGGATAAGACATTCGAATTGATAAAAGACAAGCCTCTCTTTGGTGTCGGTCATGGCAATTTTGAAACTGCTTACGCCCAACTGCTGGACTCTTCAAAAGGAGAAACAATTAACAGACCCCACGCCCATAACGACGTCATTGACAAGGCCGCCGTCACCGGCATCCCCGGAGCGATTCTGTATTTGCTTATCTGGGTAGTTCTCTTCTGGCATCTGCACCTCGGCTGGCATAGCAGCCAGCTTAGCAGAAGAAAAAGAATATATTGCGCGGCGGCGGCGGTCGGCTCAATTGCATTGTTTATGACATCGCTTTGTGAAGCTACTTTCTAAGATGAAGAGGTCATAC
>JADFLZ010000026.1 GCA_022564135.1 Candidatus Zixiibacteriota bacterium | reverse complement strand
CTTTGTTGTCGAAGAAGAAGTTTTTTCTGGCGACGATATCCAGAAACTCGCAGACTTGCCTTCTAAAGACGAACTGCTGGGTATGATTGCTTCGGTAGTCGAAGCTCCTGTCAAGAATGTGGCGATGTTGGTTGATGCTTTCTTCCAGAATCTGCTGGGTGTAATTGAAGCGCTTGCAGAAAAGAAAAAGAGCGAAAATTAAACTTAGAATATTGAAACGTTAATTAAATAAAGTGTGAGGTGAAACAAGTGGCTACTGCTGTTGAAGAAATTGTTGATAAGATTGGCACATTGAATGCCATGGAGCTGTCTGATTTAAAGACGGCTATCGAGGACAAATTTAATGTTACTGCTGCTGCTCCGGTAGCGATTGCGGCCGGACCGGCTGCTGGTGCTGCTGTTGCTGAAGAGCAAACTGAATTTTCAGTTCAGCTGCTGGCCGCAGGTGACAAGAAAATCCAGGTTATTAAAGTTGTCCGCGAGCTGACCTCGCTGGGGCTTAAAGAAGCCAAAGACTTAGTCGAAAGCGCTCCGGTAGCGGTCAAAGAAGGCGTTTCTAAGGAAGAAGCCGAAAAGGCCAAAGCCAAGCTCGAAGAAGTCGGTGCCAGCGTAGATTTGAAGTAATTGAATTGGTTCCTCAGATATTCGGGAACCAATCTTATTTGTACTGGTTGGAGAGATAAATATTAATCCCCTTTTTTGTTTTGAAGGTTGATTAACTGCATGTAAGGCTCCCCACATAGATAAATGGGGAGAAAATTGAAATAGGTGGCAGAATCAGCTGGTGTGATGAAAGTTATAATTAATTTACTCAATGGGAGCAGCAGCTTCCGCTGGGTTTGCTCTGTTATATAAAGGAGGAATTTCCCTTGGTGCAGACGAACGGAAATTTGAGAAAAAGTTACGGTAAAATTGCTGATGCAACAGAAATGCCGAACCTTCTGGACATACAGTTAGTTTCGTATGACAGCTTTCTTCAGGCGGATATTGCGCCCGACAAGAGAGAGATGCAGGGCCTGCATCAGATATTTACCGATATCTTCCCGATAAACGATGTAAAAGAGATGTATAAGCTGGAATACGTCAACTATTATCTTGGTCAGCCGCGCTATACTATTGATGAGTGTCGCGAAAGAAATATGAGCCATGCCGCGCCCCTGAAAGTTACCATGCGTCTGATATCTTATGCCGGAGAGGGCGACAAAAAAGAAGTTAAAGACATCATTGAGCAGGATGTATATCTGGGTGAACTGCCAATAATCACACAATGGGGAACTTTCATAATAAACGGCGCTGAGAGGGTCATTGTCAGTCAGCTGCACCGCAGCCCGGGCGTCTTCTTCAGCAACAGCATTCATCCCAACGGTACCCAATTACACTCGGCCAGAATTATCCCTTACCGGGGCAGCTGGGTAGAATTTTCTACTGACATAAATAGTGTAATGAATGTCTATCTCGACTCTCGCCGTAAAATGCCGGTCACCATTTTACTGCGGGCACTGGGTTACTCTACAACCGAAGAAATTATTGACCTTTTTTATAAAACCACCAAGTTTTCGCTCAAGGGCAAACAGGCCGTCGACCACGAAAACGAATTTTTGGCAGAGACGGTGGTTAATAAAGAGACAGGCGAAGTTCTTTTCCCCGCCGGTGAGCAACTTTCAGGGGAAGTGATAGAAGCGCTCCGTGCAAACGGGCTGACCTCGGTAAAGATTATTCCCAAAGAAGAAAAACGCGAAGTTTATGTAATTCTAAACACTATTCGCAAAGATCCTACGACTTCGAAAGAAGAAGCACTGGTGAAGATATATAACTTGCTGCGTCCGGGCGAACCGCCGACAATGGAAATGGCTGAAGCCTTGCTTGACCGCTATTTCTTTAATTCCAAGCGCTATGATTTGGGTGCGGTAGGACGTTATATGATTAACGAGCGTCTTGACCTGAAAACCCCGCTCGATACTACTACTTTGGTCAAAGATGACTTCATTGCGATTATAAAGTATCTGGTCGGCCTGGTAAACGGCAAGGGTTTCACCGACGATATTGACCATCTGGGCAATCGCCGCGCCAGAACTGTCGGAGAGCTGCTGTCGAATCTGTTTTCAGTCGGTCTTTCCAGGGTCGGCAGGACGATACGTGAACGTCTGTCGCTGAAAGACCAGGAGAACGTGACTCCGCAGCTGTTGATTAATGCCAGAACGGTTTCATCCGTAATTGACACTTTCTTCGGTTCTTCACAGCTTTCACAGTTTATGGATCAGACCAATCCGCTGTCGGACTTAACCCATAAACGCCGCTTAAGCGCTCTGGGACCCGGCGGTCTTACCCGCGAAAGAGCCGGCTTTGAAGTTCGTGACGTTCATCACACTCACTACGGTCGGATGTGTCCTATCGAAACACCTGAGGGACCAAACATCGGACTGATAACCTCAATGGCAACTTTTGCCAAAATAAATAAATATGGTTTTCTGGAAACGCCCTATCGCAAAGTCAAAAAAGGCAAAGTGACGGATGAAATAGTCTATCTGTCAGCTGACCAGGAAGACCGCTGCTTTATCGCTCAAAGCAACGAACCCCGGGACAAAAACGGCAAGCTAACAAATGAACATATCATGGCCCGTAAGCGCTCAGATTATCCGATGGTCAGCCGCGACGAGGTTGAGTACATGGACGTTTCTCAGCGCCAGATTATCTCGGTAGCAGCTTCGATGATTCCGTTCCTGGAGCACGATGATGCCAACCGCGCCTTAATGGGCTCAAACATGCAGCGACAGGCACTGCCTCTTCTTAGAACTCAGGCTCCGATTGTTGGGACCGGTATGGAAGTTAAAGTCGCCAGGGATTCAGGTGCTGTTTTAGTTGCCAACGAGGATGGCGAAATAGTTAAAGTAGATTCCACCAAAATTGTAATCAAGCCCGATATTAAATCAAGGGCCGGACAGCTGGGCTATGTAGAAGACATTAAATACAAGCTGACAAAATTCCGTCGCTCCAATCAGGATACCTGTATTAACTTTTTCCCGGTTGTCCGAATCGGCGACAAAATCAGCAAAGGCGACATAATAGCCAGCGGACCGGCGGTCGACAAAGGTGAACTTGCTCTGGGATACAATGTCCTGGTGGCGTTTATGCCCTGGAGGGGATACAACTTTGAGGATGCCATCATTCTCTCAGAGAGACTGATCAAGGACGATATATATACTTCTGTTCACATTGAACAATACGAACTTCAGGTTCGCGATACCAAGCGCGGTTCAGAAGAGATTACCCGCGAAATTCCTAATGTTTCCGAAGAAGCACTGCTTAATCTGGATGAACGGGGAATTGTCAGGGTTGGCGCCGAGGTGGAAGCCGGGGACGTCTTAGTTGGTAAGGTTACTCCAAAAGGGGAGACAGAACTTTCTCCTGAGGAGCGTTTGCTTCGTGCAATTTTCGGCGAAAAAGCAGGTGATGTCAGAGATGCCAGCCTTAAAGCTCCTCCGGGAATGAAAGGTATAGTAATCAAGACCCAGGTATTTTCGCGTAAAGAGCGCACCGAAGAGGCCAAAAAGCAGGAGAAGACAGATATTGCCGAACTCAGAAAAGAATTTGGCAAGAAGATTTTTGATATCGGCAAACTTCGCAGCCGGGCAGTTGCCAAATTGTTGGATGGCAAAACCTCTCAGACGGTGCGCTCTGCCATAGATAATACGATCTTGATTCGTTCCGGTCATAAGTATAGCGTTGAATTATTTGAAGATTTCGACTTCGATAACGCCGTTGCTGCCCAGGGCTACTGCAAAGATGCAGCGACTAACAAGCATGTGGAAAGTATCATAATTGAAGCGGCGGCGCTCTTAAAAGAAAAAAACCAGATGCTGGAATTGCAGATAGACAAAGTTATCCGCGGCGCTGAATTATCACCGGGAGTTAAGCAGCTGGTCAAACTATCGGTGGCGATACGCCGCAAGATTTCGGTGGGCGACAAAATGGCCGGACGTCATGGCAACAAAGGTGTTGTTTCAAAAATAGTACCTGTTGAAGATATGCCGTATCTGGCCGACGGGACTCCGGTTGATATTGTCTTAAATCCACTGGGCGTTCCCTCTCGTATGAATATCGGACAAATTCTCGAAACTCATCTTGGCTGGGCAGCCTCAAAGCTGAATGAAACAGTAGCCGTGCCTGCTTTTGAGGCTCCTTCAATGGACCAGATAAGAGAAAAACTAAAAGAGGCCGGACTGCCTGAAACCGGAAAAACTGAAGTTTATGATGGTTTAACCGGACGCTGTATGGATAATCCGGTAACTGTCGGTTATATCTATATGATGAAGTTGTCGCATTTGGTAGATGACAAAATTCACGCTCGCTCGATCGGGCCATATTCCCTGGTAACTCAGCAGCCTTTGGGCGGTAAAGCACAGTTTGGCGGACAGCGTTTTGGAGAAATGGAAGTCTGGGCGCTGGAAGCATACGGTGCGGCCTATACGCTGCAGGAAATGCTGACTGTAAAATCAGACGACGTGCAGGGCAGAAGCCGTGTTTACGAGGCTATTGTAAAGGGAGAGAATCCACCGGAGCCGGGTTACCCCGAAGCTTTTAATGTATTGATAAAAGAGCTTCAGGCTTTGGGTCTGGACGTCAGGCTGTTGAAGAGTTAGCTGATATTCTTGAAAAAAGTTTCCTGCGGTTTATTTAATTGAGCCGCGGCTAATGATATAATTAAGGAGTGGAAACAGATGCAAGCGATTGAGACCAAATTAGGACAGAAAAGAGGCGGACCGGAATTTGATGCTATTCAGATTCAAATTGCATCGCCGGATGTTATCCTGTCCTGGTCCTATGGTGAGGTAACCAAGCCTGAGACCATAAATTATCGTTCTTTCAAACCGGAACGCGATGGACTTTTCTGTGAACGAATTTTTGGCCCGGTCAAAGACTGGGAATGTAACTGTGGAAAGTACAAGAGGATTCGCTTCAGAGGGATTGTCTGCGATCGCTGCGGAGTAGAAGTGACTCAGTCAAAAGTCCGGCGTGAGCGTATGGGTCATATTGAACTGGCAGTACCTGTCTCACACATCTGGTATTTCAAATCACTTCCTTCCCGTATTGGCCATCTGCTTGACCTGTCTATCAGAGAACTGGAAAAGATTCTTTATTACGAATCCTATTTAGTAATCGACCCGGGTAACACTCATTACCAGCGGGGTGATGTTCTGCCCGAAGATGAGTTCCTGGAGCTTGAAGAAGCCGGCAAAACTTTTGAGGCCGGTATGGGCGGCTCGGCTGTCAGCAAACTACTAAGCGAGATTGATCTCGAAGATTTGTCCGCTGAACTTCGCGCCAAAGTCAAAAATGAAACTTCTGTCCAGCGCAAGAAGGATATGCTCAAACGCTTGAGAATTATTGAATCTTTCAGGCAGTCAAATAATCGTCCTGAGTGGATGATTATGAGCATCGTGCCGGTCTTACCTCCGGACCTGCGTCCGCTGGTGCCTCTCGAAGGGGGCCGCTTTGCTACATCGGATCTTAACGACCTCTATCGCCGAGTCATAAATCGTAACAACCGGCTTAAAAAGTTAAAAGATATCCAGGCTCCCGAAGTAATCCTGCGAAACGAAAAACGTATGTTACAAGAATCTGTCGACGCTCTGTTTGATAACGGACGCAGAACACACTCTGTACGCGGAGATTCTAAACGTCCGCTAAAATCTTTGTCCGATCTGCTCAAAGGAAAGCAGGGACGCTTCCGCCAGAATCTGCTGGGTAAACGTGTCGATTATTCCGGCCGTTCGGTAATTGTAGTGGGTCCCGAGCTTAAACTCCACCAGTGTGGACTTCCCAAAAATATGGCTCTGGAGCTGTTTAAGCCGTTCATCATTATGAAGCTTGAAGAAAAAGGGTACGTTCAAACTGTCAAATCGGCCAAGAAACTGGTGGAAAGAGAGCGCCCCGAAGTTTGGGATATTCTCGAAGAAATTATTTCAGAACACCCGGTCATGCTCAACCGCGCGCCCACGCTTCACCGTTTGGGAATCCAGGCGTTTTATCCCGTTTTGGTAGAGGGCAAAGCCATTCGTCTTCATCCGCTGGTCTGTGCCGCTTTTAACGCTGATTTTGATGGTGACCAGATGGCTGTTCACGTGCCGCTTTCATTTGAGGCGCAACTTGAAGCCAAGCTGCTTATGCTGGCAACTCATAATATTTTGCTGCCATCTTCGGGACGGCCGGTTGCCGTTCCTTCGCAGGATATTGTCCTGGGTTGTTATTATCTGACCAAGTCCCGAAACGGGGCACGTGGTGAGAATATGAATTTCTGCTCGCCCGATGAAGTAATGATTGCCTATGATCAAGATGTGTTAACTCTGCACACCTGGATCAATGTTCGCATCAATCACGAAATGGTCAGGACTACTGCCGGACGGATTATATTCAATGATGTTCTGCCCGAGGGACTGCCTTTCTTCAACGAACTGGCCGGCAAAGCACAGCTCGAGGAGTTAGTGCTGCAGTCTTACTGGCTGCTTGGCCAGGATACCACTATAGATTTTCTGGACAGATTAAAAGAAACCGGATTTAAGTTTGCTACCCTTTCTGGCGTCACCGTATCGATAGATGACTTGGTGGTTCCGAAAGATAAAGAGAAATTATTGAATGTTGCCCATAAAGAGATTGCAAAGATTCAGAAACGATATGAACGTGGCGTTATTACCAATGGTGAACGCTACAATCAGGTTATTGATACCTGGACTCGGACAACCTCAGAAATTTCGACAATAATGTTTGAAAATCTGGCCGCACAGGACCAGGGTTTTAATCCGATATACATGATGGCAGACTCCGGTGCCAGAGGCTCAAAAGAACAGATTCGACAGCTGGCCGGTATGCGTGGTCTGATGGCCAAACCGCAGAAGAAGATTACCGGCGGCGTTGGCGAAATTATTGAAAGCCCGATTACTGCAAATTTCAAAGAAGGTCTGACGGTGCAGGAATACTTTATCTCCACCCATGGTGCCCGCAAAGGTCTGGCAGATACAGCCCTGAAAACGGCTGACGCCGGCTATTTGACCCGTCGCCTGGTAGATGTTGCCCAGGATGTAATAATTCGCGAGTATGACTGCAAAACAATTCTTGGTCTCGATGTGGCAGCTATCAAAGAGGGTGAAGAACTAATTGAGTCTCTCCGTGACCGTATTCTCGGACGGGTAGCGCTCGAAGATGTCTATGACCCGATTACCGATGAACTGCTGCTTAAGGGCGGAGATGAAATTAAAGAATCAGAAGCGGCCAAAATTGAAGAGGCCGGTATAGAGTCAGTTGTAATTCGATCGGTACTGACCTGCGAAGCAAAATTTGGCGTCTGTGCCTATTGCTACGGCCGTAACCTGGCCGAAATGAGGATGGTTCATATTGGCGAGGCGGTAGGTGTAATTGCTGCTCAGTCAATCGGTGAACCGGGAACCCAGCTTACTCTGCGTACATTCCATATCGGTGGAACTGCGGCCCGTATTGCTGAGCAGTCGCAGGTTGAATCCAAGTACGACGGCACCATCAAATTCCTGGATATCAAGTCTGTCAAACGCAAAGATGGCACTGAGATGGTTGTCAGCCGTGAGGGCATCGGCCAGGCTCATATTATTGACGAAGAAGGCCGTGTCAGAGCCAGGCTTGATGTGCCGTATGGTGCCCACTTCCTGGTCAAAGATGAACAGAAAATTAAAAAAGGCGATCTCATATTTGAATGGGACCCCTATATCAGAACGATTCTTTCCGAAAAATCCGGCAAGGCGGTCTTTGAGCATATCGAGAGGGATGTTTCCTATCGTGAGCAAATCGACGACCAGACCGGTTTGATTCAAAAGATTATCATCGACACCAAAGATAAAACTTTGTTCCCGTCAATCAATATTATGAGTGCTTCCGGTAAAAAACTGGCTTCTTATCGAATTCCAACCGACGCCCAGCTTCAGGCAACGGATGGTCAGAATATTGAAGCTGGAGATATTCTGGTCAAGATTCCGCGCGTAATTTCCAAATCACGGGATATTACCGGTGGTCTGCCTCGGGTAGCTGAGTTGTTTGAAGCTAGGCGACCGCATGACCCGGCCGTTATTGCTGAAGTTGATGGATTGGTCGAATTTGGTAAAATTGTCAGAGGTCAACAGCAGGTTATTGTCCTGGGTGAACATGACGAAACCAGAGAATATCTGATTCCCCACGGAAAGCATCTGATGGTCCATGATGGCGACAGAGTTAAAGCCGGAGACAGGCTTTGCGAGGGTGCTATTGATCCTCACGATATCCTTGATATTCTCGGTGTTTATGAATGCCAGTCATATCTGGTTAACGAAATTCAGGAAGTCTACCGTCTTCAGGGTGTGAAAATCAATGACAAACATATCGAGACCATTGTCCGCCAGATGATGCAGAAAGTTCTGCTTGAGACTGTCGGTGACACCAATTTCCTTGAGGGAGAAAAGGCTGACAAGATCAAATTCTCCGATGAAAATGCCAGAGTGATTGCCGAAGGTGGCGATCCGGCAACTTCGCGCCCGCTGCTTCTGGGAATAACCAGGGCTTCACTGTCAACAGAAAGCTTTATCTCAGCGGCCTCTTTCCAGGAAACGACCAAAGTTCTGACCGAAGCTGCTATTTGTGGCAAAATTGATCATCTGTTTGGCCTCAAGGAGAATGTCATTATCGGTCATTTGATTCCTGCCGGAACCGGCATTGAAGAATATAACCGTTTGAGGCCAATCGAAGAGGAAGAGGAAGAGGCCGGAAATTGAAGCAGATTCAGAGGCTTCAGAAAAACCGGCAGAAGCTGCCCCGGTAACAGATATTTTCAAGGAAAACGTCTAGTAAAAGCCTTGACAGGGATTTCTAATTAGATATAATGCAAGTCTGTATTTGAAAACGACTAAGAGGAATTTGAAAGAAAAGTGCCAACAATAAACCAGCTGATTAGAAAAGGGCGTAAGCTCAAGAAGCAAAAGGGGAATACTCCGGCTTTGAACTCATGTCCCCAAAAACGTGGAGTATGTACCAGGGTATACACTTCAACCCCCAAAAAGCCGAATTCGGCTCTTAGAAAAGTAGCCCGTGTCAGGCTTACTAATCAGATGGAAGTAACGGCGTATATTCCGGGAGAAGGTCACAATCTGCAGGAACACTCGATTGTTCTTATTCGTGGTGGTCGTATCAAGGATTTGCCGGGTGTGAGATATCACATCATAAGAGGAACCATGGATACTGCCGGAGTTGCCGACAGAAAAAGAGGCCGTTCAAAGTACGGCACCAGAAAACCTAAAGATTAGAAATTTGTAACTGATATAATATGTCAAGAAGAAGTAAAGCACAGAGAAAACGGCTGATGCCGGACCCCAAGTTTAACGACAAGCTGGTCTCACAGTTTGTCAATTATCTGATGAAGCGGGGAAAGAAATCTATCTCTGAGAGTATTTTGTATGATGCCATTGAGACGCTGAGCAAGAAAGCCGGTGAAGAGGGACTGGACCTTTTCCATAAGGCTGTCAGCAATGTCAAGCCGGTACTGGAAGTTCGTTCCCGTCGAGTGGGCGGTGCAACTTATCAGGTGCCGATAGAGGTTCGTCCCGAACGTCGCACGGCTCTGGCAATCAGATGGATTATTCATTATGCCGGTACTAGAAATGAAAAAACGATGGCCGATAAACTGGCCTCTGAATTTATGGCCGCGGCCCATAGTGAAGGCTCGGCAATTAAGAAAAAAGAAGACACTCACAAGATGGCAGAAGCTAACAAGGCTTTTGCTCACTTCAAGTGGTAATCTTCGAAATGAGGTTTTTGTATTACAAAATGGGAGTTGATAATCTGGCTTAGGTGAATTGATCAGCTTTTCCCCCTTGGTAAGACCCTACTGATTTTGACCGGGTGTGGAGCTTTTCTAAAAGCCGTTGCTTAGAGTTGTTACAATCAGTCAGGGCTTTTTTATGCCCAAAAAGAGTGAAATGGACCTTAAGAAAGTAAGAAATATAGGCATTATGGCGCATATTGATGCCGGCAAGACCACCACCACGGAGCGTATTCTGTTTTACACAGGCAAGACGCACCGACTCGGTGAGGTGCATGAAGGTGCCGCCACTATGGACTGGATGGAGCAGGAAAAAGAGCGCGGTATAACAATCACTTCGGCCTCAACCACCTGTTTTTGGCGCGACCACACTATCAATATTATTGATACTCCCGGTCATGTAGATTTTACAGTCGAAGTAGAGCGTTCGCTGCGAGTGCTTGATGGCGCCGTTGCCCTTTTCTGTGCAGTTGGCGGAGTTGAGCCCCAGTCAGAGACTGTCTGGAGACAGGCCGATAAATACGGCGTTCCCAGAATCGCTTATATCAATAAAATGGATAGAACCGGTGCCAGCTTTGACCGCACTATAAACGCCATGAACGAACGTTTTGGGTCTAACTGCGTGGCGGTCAGCATTCCGGCCGGTGAAGGGGAGATGTTTGCAGGGATTATCGACCTGCTCTCTATGAAATTCCGGGTGTTCCATGAAGACTCCCATGGAATGACATACGAAGACCTGGAAGTCCCGGAAGACATGCTCGAAAGTACCAGGCATTACCGTGAAAAATTACTCGAAGCAGTCGCCGAATATGATGACCACCTGCTGGAGCAGTTCTTAAACGAAGAAGAGCTCGACCTTGTTGAGGTTCAGGCGGCAGTTCGCAAGGCTACTATCAGCGGTCACATGATTCCCGTTCTCTGTGGTTCCTCTTTTAAGAACAAAGGTATTCAAAAGCTTCTTGACTCGGTTATAGATTTTCTGCCCTCACCTCTGGATAAACCGCCGATCAAAGGTACTGATCCTGATGATTCCAGTAAGACCTTGACCAGAAAAGCAAGCATAGATGAAGCTACCTCGGCACTCGCTTTTAAAATTATGACCGACCCTTATGTTGGCAAGCTGACTTTTGTCCGGGTCTATTCAGGTGAAATTAAAGCAGGCTCTTATCTTTTGAATCCGAATTCGAATATAAAAGAAAGAATCTCCAGGATTTTGAGGATGCATTCAAATAAGCGCGAAGATATAAAATCAGCAGCCGCCGGAGATATTGTGGCTATTATCGGAATGCGTAAAACCACTACCGGTGACACTCTCTGTGACGTCAAGCATCCGATAGTTTTAGAAAAGATGACTTTCCCCAAACCGGTTGTTTCAGTCTCCATCGAACCAAAAACTCAGTCTGATCAGGAAAAACTTACCGAAGCTTTGATTAAGCTGGCCGAAGAAGACCCCACCTTTATCGTTAAATATGATGAAGAAACCGGTCAAACCATTATAAGTGGTATGGGAGAACTTCATCTCGAAATTCTGGTAGACCGGATGATGAGAGAGTTTAATGTAGAAGCTACTGTCGGACGTCCGTCGGTGGCCTATAAAGAGACAATCTCCAGAGAGGTCGAGGCCGAGGGCCGATTCATACGCCAGTCTGGTGGGCGCGGTCAGTTTGGCCATGTCGTCTTAAAAGTCAGACCGGCCGAAGATGGCACCGAATTTGAATTTGTTAATAAGATTGTTGGCGGTGCAATTCCCAGAGAATATATTCCGGCTGTGGAAAAAGGTATCAAGGAAGCTATGCAAAATGGTATTTTGGCCGGATATGATATGACCGGAATTTATTGCGAATTACTGGACGGCTCATATCACGAAGTTGACTCCAGCGAAATTGCGTTTAAGATTGCAGGTTCTATGGCTTTCCAGTCGGCCGCCAGGAAGGCCGGCCCTAAACTCCTGGAGCCAATGATGGATGTTGAAGTTGTGGTCCCTGAGACTTATATGGGAGCCGTTGTGGGAGACTTAAATTCAAGACGCGGAAAAATTATTGGCATGGTGCCGCGTGATTCGGCTACTGTCATCGCTGTAGCCGTGCCGCTCTCGGAGATGTTCGGTTATGCGAATACACTGAGAAATATTTCACAGGGGCGCGCTGCTTTTACAATGCAGTTTTCCAAGTATGCCCCGGTGCCGACAGAAGTTTCACAAAAAATGCTGGAAAAAGTTAAGGTTTAGCGGAGGTAATAAGGAAAATGGCCAAGGCGAAATTTGAGCGCACGAAACCACATGTAAATGTAGGTACTATCGGTCATGTTGATCACGGAAAGACGACTCTGACTGCGGCGATAACCATGTATTTGGCACGCAAGAGCGGTAACACCGAGGTCCGTTCGTTCGACTCGATAGATAACGCTCCCGAAGAACGTGAAAGAGGCATCACCATTGCCACTTCTCACGTCGAATACGAATCAGAGAAGCGTCATTATGCCCACGTTGACTGTCCCGGTCACGCGGACTATGTCAAGAATATGATAACCGGTGCGGCTCAGATGGATGGAGCTGTTTTGGTGGTATCAGCCGCTGACGGCCCTATGCCTCAGACCCGCGAGCATATTCTTTTAGCCCGTCAGGTCGGCGTTCCTTATATCATAGTTTATATGAATAAAGTTGATCAGGTTGATGACCCGGAGCTATTGGATTTAGTAGAGCTTGAAGTCAGAGAGCTTTTAAGCGTCTATGAGTTTCCCGGTGATGATATACCTGTAATTCGTGGTTCGGCCCTGCAGGCCATGACGGCCGGCTTGGATGAATCGAAGAGTCTTGATGATCCGGCTTTCAAATCGATAGATGAGTTGATAACGGCTTTAGATGAATATATTCCGGAGCCGAAACGTGAGATAGACAAGCCCTTTTTGATGCCGATTGAAGATGTCTTTTCGATAACGGGTCGCGGCACAGTGGGCACCGGCCGCATAGATCGCGGCATTATCAAGGTAGGTGAAGAAGTCGAAGTGGTTGGTATCAAAGACACCACCAAGACGGTAGTAACCGGAGTTGAGATGTTTCGTAAGCTTCTTGATGAAGGTCGTGCCGGCGATAATGTCGGGCTTCTTTTAAGGGGAGTAGATCGCGATGATATCGAGCGCGGTATGGTGTTAGCCAAACCGGGATCGATAAAGCCTCACACCAAGTTTAAGGCAGAAGTATATATATTGACCAAAGAAGAGGGTGGTCGTCACACCCCGTTTTTCACAGGTTACCGTCCCCAGTTTTATTTCAGGACAACTGACGTAACCGGCATCGCCCAGCTTCCCAGCGGAGTTGAGATGG
>JADFLZ010000319.1 GCA_022564135.1 Candidatus Zixiibacteriota bacterium | reverse complement strand
TGATGACGTGGCCCATTAACGTATCAACGACAAAGGCAGTTCGCTACACTGGATTATCGGGCATATTGCCAATAGCCGTCATTATGTTGGCGGCTTATTTAATGCCGGCACTGAGTTTGCAAATAGTGAGCTGTACAACGGCGGCACGCCGCTGAAAGAGCCTTCGGATTATCCCCCGATAGAAGAGATTAGGCAGATATTTGAAAGCGTTACAGAGAAATTCATAAAGCGACTTTCAGAACTTACAGATGACGATATAAACAAAAAGCTCGAAAATAAATTACCTGTCAAAGATGACACCATGCTGGGGGCAATTGCATTTTTCAGCCTTCACGAGAGCTACCATGTCGGACAGTTAAGCTATATCAGAAGACAGCTGGGCATGGATGGTCTGACCGGATAATAATTAGTATAGGCATCTATTTCCCGAAAGTAAGAAATACTGAATGAAAGTCTATTTTTCCGGTGGGCGGCCGCCAAAGGCGTGTCCCCATCTGCCCCTTGAGGGATTGATGCATGTTTCTGTCACCTTTCGGCTCCGCTCAGGATGACTGCGGCGTTCGACAAGGGTTCGCCCTACCCACTGCGGCAGACACTCTGGCTTCCCTGAAAATCGCCAAAACCGCTAAATAACATGGTGCCCTGCTTCTGCTAAGAAAAAATCAAAACCTGACTATTAGTTGTCTTTCAGTAAACCCTGCAAGGTCACGTCTCCGCTGCTGGCCTGAAAGCGCATTTTCTTCAAAAGGATTTCAGCAAGATTGTCCAGGGTCAGGTTTTGAGCTTCGGCAATAGCCTGTTCTTTGAACTTCACCCATCTCTCGTGAAAAGCACAAGGAGTTTCGGCTGAGCATTGACTCAATCCCATTACGCATTGTTCTTCAAGGGGTGTCAGGCTGTCCAGCGCCGCCATAATTCTGTAGAGAGTCACTTTGGTCGGGTCTACTGCCATTACAAAGCCACCGGTAGGTCCTTTGGTGGATTTGATATATTTCTTTTTGACCAGCTGGGTCATTACTTTTCCCAGATATTGTTCGGGAATATCAAGAATTTTTGAAAGCTGCCTGGCTTTTACGGCCTTGCCTTCATCGAGTCCGGACATAAAAGCGAGTGCTTCAATTGCATAGGCTGTGGCTTGGGGGTAAATCAAAACATCTCCTTAGTCAGGCTTATTGTAAACACACTTTCAGGAAAACCGGTTCAATAACCGGGACATTGACGATATAGCAATCCTAATTTATGAAATCTTTCCTGTCTGTCAAGAAAAATGTCTGCAGCTATCCCTTGCATTATGGTCAATTTATGGATTCCGGAAGTATTGCCATAAATTATACTCATTTCACGCTAATAATGCAAGCAAAATTGTTTATTACATATTCAATGGTCGCTAAATAATTCAGCCTAAATCCTGACGAATCCAACCGATTTCGCTTGACAAAAACAACGAGTTGTTCTTATTATATACATAAGAGTCGGAAATTAAAGAGAGGTTTCATATATGATATGCTCTCATCAAAAATATCGAAATCATATTCTCAAAAATATCACAGTAACATCTCGGTCTCTAGCCACAGGCATTCGCAAGTCATATCCTACCTCCCTGCATTGCCAGATGTTACTCAACAAATCGGGCTTCGAACTTTTTTCGACCGAGAGACCTGCCTTTCAACGGGGTTAGCAATATAGGTCAGGCTATTATTTCAATCGGAGCCCGGTTATTTTAGAGACAAAGGCCGGCTTGGTTGTCTCTCCCGATATGGCCGGTAAGATAGGCCAAATTGCTCAAATCTCTTTGGCCAGCTCAATCACCCGTTTATAAGGAATCGCAATCCAGCTTTCGGCTTGAGCGGCGCCGTTGGCCATGCTAATCATTGATACCTTAGCCGCCGAATCGGCATCGGGTGCCTCGAAAATATCAACAAAATCGTAAGGCCCCAAAACACCGTAATGAGAAATGAACTTTACTTCCGGGCACTTCTCTTTTACCTGAGACATCCAGGCCCGACCCAGAGACTCCCGGTCTTTAATGCGCTTGGTGACTTCGGGTGACAGCTTGGTCAATAAGAAGAATGTTTGCATAAAAATACCTCCTTTTTAACTATTGCTTGGCCACTAATGGGCACTGTTCAAAATTACATTTCAACAAACTTATTTACAAGTTTAGTTACGAGTCCTTATATTTGGTCGATATTTTTGGGAGAAAACAACGCCTGAGAGAGTAAAAGTATTTATGCAAAACATGACAGACTTTTTGAAACTTATTATCGTTTTAACAATTCCGGCTGTGTCTTTAGTGGCTGCAGAGCCAGAAGAAGACACAACCGGTATCAACTACCGCTACCGCCAGAATTACGATTTTATCACTATGGAAGATACCATCTTTACTTTTGATTCAGAGTTCGTACTGCCCGATGGCTACCAACATGCTGATTCTTCGGAGCTCTCCCCTTTTCAAAACTATGTGGCAAATTTCCCGCTATGGCACCAGTTTCTTCCGATTGGAAACTGGAAAGGCGCCAAAGAATTTGATAAGACGGAGATTTCCCGGCCGGTTCATCTTCCTTACCGGGGCCTGGCATTTACGAGAATAGGCATTCCTATCAGAATTCTGGCGGAGTACCTTCATGATAATAACCGCGAACTTGAATTCGAAATAGCGCCGATAAACGGAGAAAGGCTCAAATACAGTAAATGGCTTTTTAACGAGGTCGTCTACGGCCCGCGCAAGGCAGTCCAATATCGCGAGGTGCCTCCCCGAGACACTTCTCTCAGTACTTATTACACCTTTATGAAAACCGCTATGCACAGCAGTAATTTCGAGAGTTTGACCTACAACTGTGATTCGGTAGCGCTTTCAAAACCGATGCCCGGGGATATCTTTGTAGCCTACAACGAAAACAGCACCAAAGGCGAGGTTTTTGTGGTATTGCATATGCTGGTTGGTAAAAAGAAAGATAATTTGTATGCGGTAGCCACCGGCTGCAAGAAACCGTGTGATTTCCATATTCCTCTGTTCAACGGCGACCGTAATAATCCCTGGCTGACAGCAGACCAGATTTACGAATTAGGTCAGGACTACCCTAATAGAGGCTTTTACAGATTGAAAATTAGATAATTCATCAATTTCATCTTTTCTATTTAAGCCGAAAAACGTTCTCTTTCTTGACTGTCTCAAATAAGTTCGCCATTTTGAATTAACAAACCGGAAATGGACAATAGACTGAAACAGACAAAAATTAACAGTTCCAAGGTGGCTGTCCCTGTCGTCCTGGCTAAGGGCTATATTTTTGTCTTACTATTACTGCTTTCTCAATTACTGATTTCTCAAGCCTCTGCCTTTAATCCAAAAGGACAAACAGTAACTTTTTCAGATTTTAGCTTTATCGTAGATATTGCCAGCACCAATGATCGCGTCTTTTTTGCCACTACCGGCGGCCTGATAGTTTACAATAAGTTTTCAAAAAGCTGGGAACAGCCGCTGACCGGCAAGTATGGAATAGACG
>JADFLZ010000318.1 GCA_022564135.1 Candidatus Zixiibacteriota bacterium | reverse complement strand
GAATTTATTGCGTGGCCGCAATCAGTTCGAATTTATAATAAAGACAACCACCAGAGAGGAGTCTGATAAGACTTCAGCGCTTACTCTGGAAAGCCCAACCCCAATTATAAAATTACGAAACTGGGCCGAGGCCTTGCCCTCGAAATCGGTTATTGTTTTCAAGTCAAAATATTCGCTGCCTACGGTAGTTTTGTAGACGTTTCCGTTTCCTTCAACCAGTTTGAAAAGGATTGATTCGTTCTTGATAGGAGTGCCGTTTAGCATTTTGAGCTGTACTGTCAGCATCTGTGTCAGTGTGTCGTGCAGGGCTAAGGTTTGGTTGTCGCCGGAAAATTTGGTGAATATCCAGTTATCTCCTGCTCCGGGACTGTTTATTTCTCTTTCGGCGGATTCACACCCCAAAAGACTGAATGCCAGAGCTAAGGTGGCGAGCATTAGTTTATATTTGCATTGTTGAATCATGACTACTGCAAAATATGCCATTATTGTCAATCAGCAAGGCCGATATTAGCTGATTTAGTCCGATAATTGATTTTTGTGCCAAAATTAGCTATCTTGGATGCATATATTATTGTGATATAGAAACTTATGACTAATGATGAAAAAATAGGGGCCGCCACCCCAAAGTGGAGCTATCCTGAGCATATTCTTTCTCTACAGCCGTCGGTTATTCGAGAAATTCTCAAATTAACCTCAAAGCCGGAGATAATATCGTTTGCAGGAGGTCTGCCCGATCCATCGCTCTTTCCGCTGGATGAAATAGCCGAATCTACTAAAAATGCTCTGCAAGAATACAAAGGGGCTGCTGTTCAGTACACCCTGACACGGGGAATAACGCCTCTTCGGGAGCTGCTTGCCAAAAGAATAAGCGATAGAGGAGCGGCTACTGAAGTCGCTAATCTGCTGGTAACCTCGGGCGCACAGCAGGCAGTAGATATGGTCACCCGGGTGCTGACCGAGCCGGGGGACACGGTGCTGACAGAAAACCCGACCTATGTAGGGGCATTACAAATTTTTGATTACAGGCAGCTTAAAGTAGTCTCGGCTGAAATGGATGAAAACGGAGTTATCACAGACCAGGTCGAAGAACAGATCATCAAGCACCAGCCGAAACTGATTTATACTGTGTCTACTTTTCAGAATCCGACCGGCATTTCTATGTCCGAAGAAAGACGAATTAAATTAATTGAGCTGGGACGGAAATATGGCATTCCTATTGTCGATGACACGCCCTACAACGAGCTCAGATTCACAGGCCAGAATATACCGACATTGAAAGCTCTGGGCGGGGACGACGTTATAACAATTCATACGGTGGCCAAGATACTTGCTCCCGGTCTCAGACTCGGCTGGATTAACGCCAGCAAAGAGTTCATTAACGTCATTGAAAAGATAAAACAGTCCGATGACCTGCATGCCGGTACTTTGAATCAGTATATCTGCCATGATTTTTGTAAGAGGGGGTTGCTTGAACCGCACATTGAAAAAATAAAAGAACATTATGGCGCCAAGAGAAATCTGATGCTCTCTGAGATAGAAAAGCAGTTTCCGGCTGGTATCAAATGGACCAGACCTGATGGCGGACTATTCCTCTGGGTAGAACTACCAGAGCATCTGTCAGCTAAGGAGCTGCTTGAAAGAGCTCTCAAAAAGAATGTGGCCTTCGTTTATGGCCAGCCGTTTTACCCGGATGGCTCGGTCACCAACACTTTCAGACTGAATTTTGCCACCGCTACCCATGAGAGAATTGTTGAAGGAATTTCTCGTCTGGGCAGTCTCTTAAATGAGGTTATTTAATATGAATGTTTATTGGTACAGCTGGTGGCTAAGAGATAGAGAGGATAGTTTTCCGGTATAATGACCCTGCTGATACGCACAATTTTTGGTCTGCCGGACGGCAGACCTTTTTTATTGAAGTAAGGTCTCAGAAAAGTTAACTAAAGAAATATATGCAGCTTAAGTTTTACAAATATCAGGCCCTGTCTAATGATTTCATTTTGATAGAAAGCGGCCAGAGCAAAATTTCTAAGCAGTCGCTTGCAAATACTGTCCGGCAAATTTGCCATCGCAACAAAGGCGTAGGCGCCGATGGCTTGTTATACCTGAATAGAGCAGGAAGCGACACCGTCACAGTCGATGTATATAACGCTGATGGCAGCTGGGCTGAAAAATCGGGCAATGGTCTGCGTATAGCAGGCTGGCACCTGCACCGGCAGAATTCCAAAAAGCGAAACTTTGTTATCAGCATGGGCGGGGCAGAAAGCAAAGTTACCTTTGTCAGTAAAACCAAACACGAGGCAATACTAACTACCGAAATCGGCAAACCGATATTTGAAACATCACAGGTTCCGGTCAAGTCCAAAGCGCAATTCATGATAAACTCACCGCTTGACCTTGAGGGTACGAAATTTCCGGTGACCTGCTTGTCGCTTGGCAATCCGCACACGGTTTTATTCGTAGATGATTTCGATTTTGACTGGCAGCAAATTGGGGCCGACATAGAAAGTCATAAAATATTTCCGAATGGCACTAATGTGGAGTTTGTCAAAGTTATCTCTTCAAAAAAACTGCAGGTAGCTGACTGGGAAAGAGGAGTCGGCCCGACCGGTTCATCGGGAACAGGCGCGGCGGCGGCGGTAGCAGCCTCAGTTATGCTGGGAGTAGCTGGACGCAAATGTACAGTAGTATTTGAAACAGGAGAAATAGAGGTGAACTGGAGAGAATCTGACGATATCATTGAAATAAGCGGACCTGTCGAATTTATCTGTGAAGGAACATTTGAGTCATAATGATCAGTTTTAAGAAAGCCCGGGAATTAAGCAGTCAGGGGAATGTTGTACCGGTATTTGAAAAGATTCCGGCAGACTTAGATACGCCTGTTTCAGCATTTATTAAACTGGCTGCTGACAAGAAAGAAAGTTTCCTTTTGGAATCCATCGAAGGCGGCGAAAAACTTGCCCGTTATTCTTTCTTAGGCTTCGACCCGTACCTTGTGGTAGAATGCTCCGGCGACAACCTCACAGTTCGCAGCGGCAGAAATACTCGCAACGTAAGCGAAAAACCAATACCGTTTATCAGAAATCTTTTCAAAGAATATCGGCCGGTAAAAGTAGCGGGGCTGCCGCGTTTCACCGGCGGGGGAGTCGGCTACTTCGCCTATGACACTATCCGCTGGGTTGAGAAAATACCTGATAACAATCAAGACACAATCGGCCTGCCGGATATGAGACTATCTCTTTACAGCCGGATAATAGCTTTTGACCACCTCAAGCAGGAAATACTTGTCATTGCAAATTTAGTAACAGGCGATTCCCAAAAAACGCTCAAACAGCAATATGACGAGGCCACCAGATGGATCAGGCAATCTGTCAGGAAACTAACCATGCCGCTGCCTCTTAGCGCCAGAAAACAGGACAATAAAAAGGCCGGCAAAATTATCGCTCATACATCCAAACAGACTTTTGAAAGCAATGTCCGTAAAGCCAAGCACTATATTAGAGAGGGAGATGTTTA
>JADFLZ010000317.1 GCA_022564135.1 Candidatus Zixiibacteriota bacterium | reverse complement strand
TGACTACCGTCGGGGTTGCAGGTCCATCTCCCTTTTGGTTGCAGCGCCTTGCCGTATTTTCTACGGGCGATTCGTGAGAAAAGTAGCTGTGGGTTGTCTGCTAAGATAATCGTCTTGGCTGTTATATTTTTAGTTTCAATTTCGCATTTCAGTTCACGATGGCAGACAATGACAGCTGCCGGACTTTTGACTATTGAATTAATATCCTTGCCGCTATAAAAAGCGAATACTCCCCTATCAGCAATCGAGCCGGGTCGATTGGGAAAGTCTATCGAAAGAAATAGATTGTCGATATCGCCTCTGTCAATCAGAATAGCTCCACCGCCTGAGTTTGTGGTTATTCTGCCAGACACGTTTCAAGCTCTGCTGTTTGTAGTTCTTCGCAAGTGTCTGGATAAATCAGGTCCAGCAAAGTTTCTGCAACTTTTCGCGCATCATCTTTTGTCATAGCTGCATGCAGCGGCAGCGCCAGACCCTGCTTTTGAAGTTCGCTCGCTGCCGGACATGTATCTGATGTTTTTGCAAATATCGGCAGCTGGTGCGCCGCCGGTGAGCCTGTATTTGTTTCTATTTTTAATTCTGCCATACGTGCAATAATTTTATCACGGTCAATGTCTTTGTCCAGTAGAACCATTAGCGTTTGAACAGCGCTTGCGGCATTTTCCGAACGTACTGAATTTGACAGGTACTCAGGAAGAGTAATGCCATCTTGCCCGTCTAGTATTTCCAAATATGTTTCAATGATATATTTTCTTTTTGAGAGAATAGTTTTTAATTTGCCCAATTGCACCAGACCAATCGCGGCTTGAATATCTGTCATGCGGTAATTTAATCCGGCCGAAACCAGATTTCCGTGATTCCTGAGAGCGCGGCATTTTTCGGCAAAGTCGCTGCTGTCTGTTATGATAGCGCCACCCTCAGCGGTAGTAATAATTTTACGCGGATGGAAACTAAAGATTCCTGCCACACCAAATGTCCCGGCCTGCTGCCCGTTTATTTTTGTGCCCAGCGCACAGGCAGAATCTTCGATAACTTTTAGATTATACTTAGCTGCAAATTCTAACACTTTACTGATATCGCAAGGCGCCCCAAACTGATGGACAGGCACGATTGCTTTTACTCTGATGCCGTCTGAAATTGACTGTTCGATTATCTTCTCAAGTAAATCGACATTTAAATTGTAATCAGATGTTTTAGAATCAACGAATATTGGCTTGGCGCCAAGTAGATGGGCGATATTGGCGGCCGCTGGCCAGGCAAAACTGGGAATAATTATGCCATCACCCTGTTTAATACCTAGCGCCATCAGACAGATGTGAAGAGCTGCAGTGCCTGAGGTTACTGCGATACAATGTCTGGAACCGCACTTCTCGGCGATGCTTGTCTCAAAATCAGCGACGCGCTTTCCCTGCATTATCCAGCCGGAATCTAAAACTCTACCGACAGCTTCTTTTTCCTTTTCATCAAAAAATGGTTTGGCTAAAGATATCATGAGGCTGCTGTCAACTCCGTGTCGGGGATTTTGTTTTTTGTATCGGTCTCTATTTCCAAGCTGTTTAACCGCCGGTAATAATCGGCAGTAAACTTTATGCCTTGCTCTAAATCGGTCTTTGCTTCAAAACCTATCAGCCTTTTGGCTTTTTCTACGCCGGGGACGCGAAGTTCTACGTCAGGCCCTGAGCGTGATACAAACTTTATTTTTGAATCTCCGCCCACAACTCTCAAGATAGTCTGGGCTAAGCCATAGACGGTAATTACTGCCCGAGCGTTGCCGATATTAAATGATTCACCGACTGCCGCCGGATGGGCTATGGCGATCAAGAGACCATCGACAAAATCTTCGATATAACACCAGGCACGTATCTGGTTACCGTCGCCGTGAATAAGCAGCTCTTCGTTATTTATTGCTCTGCGAATAAAAGTAGTCATGGCGCCTTCGCCTACCTGACCCGGACCATAGACGTTGAACGGCCGCACGCTTACTGTCGGCATATTGAATTCCTGATGGTAGGCTTTGGTCAGATGCTCTGCCGCAAGTTTGCTTACGGCATAAGTCCAGCGCGCTTCACCGACGGCACCAATGCTGGTGTTATCGGTTTCTTCGGAGCGGAAGGCTTCGCGCCCGAAAACTTCGCTGGTTGAAAAATTTACGAACCGTTCCAAGTTGCTAAGGGTGGCCGCGGCTTCAATTACTTTGGCCGTGCCAACCATGTTGGAGCGCATGGTTTCGGTGGGATTTTTTATTACCGTATCGATCCCGGCTACCGCTGCGCAGTGCACGACAATCTGAGAACCCGTAATAGCCTGGTGCAATTTGGGGTAGTCGAGAATGTCGCCGTCTATGATCGTCAGATTAGAATGGGTAGCAAACGAATTTTCTTTTAGAGAATTTCTTCTGAAATTATCGTAGATGACAATTTTATTTTTTTCAATTAATCGGCCAACTAATTTTGAACCGATGAATCCGGCACCGCCGGTTATGAAAATCTGTTTGTTTTCAATTTTGAGCACACGTCCTCCTATTACTGTCACAATTATAGTAAAAGCAAGCGTGATGCCGGCAAAAGATGGCATGGCTAAGGAACTGCAGTGCTTTCATTTAGGGATGTTAGCTGTATGTATTTTAGGCTTGGTTTAAGCCAAAAAAGGAAGCAATTTCCGAGATGATTTGAAAGAATTTCTGAGTAAAAAAAGGTCAGGGCCACAAGGGCCCTGACCTACAATTATGAAACGTATTTTAGATTTAGAACGATTTCTTGATACGGAAGATTGCCAGCCTGCCGAGCTTCGGTGCCCCGACAAATTCAATATGCTCGTTGTTTAAAATATTTTGAATTGTCAAAGTCAGATTTGTACCGGGCATTGCTTCCCAGTCAAAGTTGGCATCGATAACTGAATATTGTTTTACGTCGACACCTGCAAACGGACTGGACATTTCAAAGGCATCTACCCAGCGCAGGCGGGCATCGATCGCCAACCCCAGTTTCTGGTCGGTAAATCGTGCCTGAGCGCCGAATTTGTGTTTTGGTGCATTAAGAAAAATATCACGAACCTGGTCGGGGCCTTTTTCAAACAACTTCTTGGAGACAAAAGAATAAGTGCCTCGCACTGCCCATGAGCGGTTAAGCTGAAAATCGAGGGCAAAATCTGCTCCGTAGAAATTGATGTCACCAAAGTTCCTGTAAGTTACTAAAAGAGCATCAGGATTAAGCGCTTCTATCGGAGTGACAGTTCCGTACGGAATTGAAGCCGCACCTGCTGTGAACATTGCGGTCAGTTCATCGACAGGAGTGCCGTTATTATTGCCTCCAAAAGCCAGAGCATCAAGCTGGTCAAGAATGGCCTGATCAGTTGGGCTGGCCGAAGCATAAGCGGCGGCAAATTCTCCGGCTAATACAGCTGCCAGAGTGGCCGGGTCCAAAAAGACATTGGGAGTTTCTATAATAAGAGGACCAATGAAATCAAATTTCTTGGTACGATAAAAGTCGGCACTAAACTGAATCCTGTCGTTGATGATC
>JADFLZ010000025.1 GCA_022564135.1 Candidatus Zixiibacteriota bacterium | reverse complement strand
GGCGGCATACTGCCCCCTGAGAATTTCTTCTGATAAGGGGTCCTCAAGATACTTGCGCAAGGCCCTTTTGAGCGGCCGCGCGCCGTATTGCCGTTCGTAACCCTTGTCGACCAGAAAGTCTTTGGCTGCTTCGTCGAGCGTAAACGAAATCCCTTTATCGGCCAGGCGATCGGCAATTTCAGCCACCAGAATTTCGATAATCTCTTTGATATGACTCTTTTCGAGGCTGCGGAAATAGACGACCTCGTCGATCCGGTTAAGCAGCTCCGGGTTAAAAACCTTTTTGAGTTCAGTCTCAATTTTCTTTTTCATGGCCTCAAAAGTATCGTCGTTTTCATCAGCATCAAAGCCGACAGTTTTGCTTTCACCTAATTGACGGGTACCGATATTTGAAGTCAGAATTATAAGCGTGTTTTTGAAATCGACTTTGCGGCCGAACGAATCGGTCAGCTGACCATCTTCCATCAGCTGCAGCAAAATGTTAAATACATCCGGGTGGGCTTTTTCGATTTCGTCAAGGAGCACCACCGAATATGGTTTGCGCCGGACTTTTTCTGTCAGCTGTCCCCCGTCTTCGTAACCGACATAGCCGGGAGGAGCGCCTATCAAACGCGAGACCGCAAACTTTTCCATATACTCAGACATATCGATTCGAATGAGCGAGTCGGCATCATCAAAAAGAAACTTCGCCAGCGTTCTGGTCAGTTCTGTTTTTCCGACACCGGTTGGTCCCAAAAACAGAAAGGCACCAATCGGACGACGGGGGTCGCCCAGTCCTGCCCGGGCTCGCCTGACAGCGTTGGAAACAATTTTAATGGCGTCATCCTGACCGACAATTGTCTTTTTCAGCTCGTCTTCCATTCGCAGCAGCCGCTTTGATTCGCTTTCTTCCAGACGGAAAAGCGGAATGCCGGTCATTTGGGCTAATACAGTGGCCACTTCGTCGGCTGTTAAAGTTGTCTTATCTTTTTCGCGGGCTTCCTCCCAGTCCTTTTGAAGCTGCGCCAGATGTTCTTTTTTGGCTTTGATTTCGTCGCGAAGCTGCGCGGCTGTTTCAAAAGCCTGATTTTTTACCGCCTGCTCTTTGCTGTTTTGAAGTTCGGTCAGTTCATTTTCAATATCTGTAAACTCTGCCGGTCTGGTATAACTGGCCAGATGCGCTCTGGAGCCGGCTTCGTCTATTAAGTCAATAGCTTTATCAGGCTGGAATTTGCCCGAGATATAGCGGTTGGATAGCTTGACTGCGGCTACAATGGCTTCGTCGGAGATTATCAGCTTGTGGTGCTCTTCATACTTGGAGCGCAGCCCTTTTAAAATTGCTATCGTATCTTCTTCCGATGGCGGGTCGACCATGACCATCTGAAAACGTCTTTCCAAGGCGCCGTCTTTTTCAATATATTTGCGGTACTCGTTTAATGTCGTAGCGCCGATACAACGAAGTTCTCCCCGTGCAAGTGAGGGCTTGAAAATATTTGAAGCATCAAGCGAACCCTCGGCTCCGCCGGCACCTACGATAGTGTGCAGTTCATCAATAAAAATTATAACGTCATTGGTACTGATGATTTCGTTCATGACGGCTTTGAGTCTTTCCTCAAACTGACCGCGGTATTTTGTACCGGCTACAAGCGAAGCCATATCAAGAGTGACCACTCTTTTGTTTTCGAGTGTCTGTGGTATCTTGTTTTCGACAATACGCTGGGCCAGTCCCTCGGCGATAGCAGTTTTGCCCACACCCGGTTCACCTATAAGCACCGGATTGTTTTTCTTGCGGCGTGACAAAACCTGCGCCACTCGTTCGATTTCGTTTTCCCGTCCGATAATCGGGTCGAGTTTCCCCCGGCGGGCGAGTTCTGTCAAGTCACGACCAAAATGATCAAGGGCGGGTGTTTTGGATTTTTTACGCTTTTTCTTAAACGAAGACGGCTGGCCACTCTGGATATTTTTAAGTTCCTCATAGGCTTCTTTGTAATCTATATCATAAGTAGACAGTACCTGGGCGGCAACGCCCTCTTCGTCTTTTAAGAGCGCCAGTAAAATATGCTCGGTATCGATATCTTTGGATTTTAGCGCCCTGGCTTCCTGTCCGGAAATTTCCAGAGTCTTTTTGGCACGTGCTGTCAGCGGCAGCTGCCCCATGGTCATGGTACCGCCGGAGGGCTGCACTACTTCTTCAATGGAATTTTTAAGGTCGGTCAGTTCCATCCCCAGATTGTTGATGACATCAACCGCCTTGCCTTCGCCTAAGCGAATCAATCCCAACAGGAGATGCTCGGTGCCGATATAGTCGTGTTTGAGCCTGGCTGCCTCATCGCGGGCGTATTCTATGGCTTTGCGGGCAGCTTCTGTAAACATCTCATTCATATTCAATATCTTCCTTAGTTATCTATAATTATAAATATATTCAATTTTTTCTTAAGCGCAACATCAGTTGCCATTTTTATCTACATTTCTGAGCTTTTCACGTACCATCTGCGCTCTGACGGCATCTCTCTTATTGGCGTCCATTTCGCTGCCATAAAATTTCTGAAGATGGGCAGGCTGGGATAATAGCAAAATCTCATTTATCAAAGAGACATCGACAAAATCTATAATTTTCATAGCATTTCCCAGACGCAAAGCCGATAAAAGATTCATCACTTCATCAGTTGTCAGCATTCTGGCATTTCTCAAAATTCCGTAAGCCCGCCAGATTTTATCTTCCATCATGTCAGCAGCTTCGTCCATCAGCCTTTTTCTGGCATCGGCTTCGTTGTCTGTAATTTCTTTAGTAACCTGCTCAATCTGCTTGATAATCTCTTCTTCGGACACTCCCAGCGTATTCTGGTTGGAGACCTGGAAAAGATTTCCTAAAACGTCTGAGCCTTCGCCATAAAAACCGCGCACTGCCAGGCCGCTTCTGGTAATGCGCGTAATTACTTTTTCAATGTCTCTGGTTAGGACCAATCCGGGCAGGTGAATTAAAACCGACACTCTCATACCGGTACCGGCATTGGTCGGGCAGGATGTTAAATAACCGAAGTCGTCGTCAAAGTCGTATTCGATATGCCGGCTTACTTCTCTGTCAAATTTTGTAGCTATATCATAGGCGCCGTGCGGGTCAAGACCGGGTGCGAGTGCCTGCAGGCGCAGGTGGTCTTCTTCGTTAACCATAATTGATACGCGCTCATCATTATCGATAAACAGCGCTTTTGCTTTATCGCCGTTTAAAAAATGCGGTGAGATGAGATGACGCTCTATCAAAAAATTCTTGTCAATCTCATCAAACTCCGGCGCCTTAAAATACATACCGGATTTAAGAAGCTCCGAATTCTCTCTGGCTGCATCAAAATAACCGACAACCCGTTCTTTGGTCTCGTTGTCGGCAGTACCCGGAAACTGGCAGCCGGCAACATTGCGCGCCAAGCGGACCCTGGTTGAAAGAACTACCATAACTTCGTTGCCCTGACCTGATAACCAGGCGGCCGGTTGTCTTGCCATATCTTCAAACATTATTAGCTTACCTGACTATTCTCTGATTTTTTTTGTGCAGGGTTATCCTGCTTGATCAGTTTTAGCTTGTCCCTTATTTCCGCGGCCCTCTCAAACTCCTCATATTCTATCGCTTTTTTTAGTTCAGCTTCGAGACGTTCGGTTTCTCTGACCGGCACCGGCAGATTGCTTGAATCTGTTTCCCGGGCAACCCCCGGCATTGTGCCCCGGTGCAGCGAGGCCCCGTGCACTTTGCGCATGATTCCTTCCAGACGCGGTCGGAAGGCCTTGTAACATTTTCCGCAGCCAAAGCGGCCGCTGCTGGTAAATCCTGCAAAGGTCAATCCGCAGGAAGAACAGGTTAGTGCTTCATCTTCTGCAAGCATGGCGCCCTTGGCAGGCAAGGCCGTAGTTAATCCTGACAGAATTTCTGCCAGTGGAAAGGGCATATTGTCCAGTGGCGAATGAAATCCCCGGGCCGCGGCACATTCCTTACACAAAGACAAAGACATCTTTTCGTTATTAACAATCTGTGTCAGATGTACTTGTGCTTCGCGCTTTTTGCAATCCTGACAGGTCATACTATTTCATCCCTGTTTTTAGTTCGCTCAACTGTCCTGCCATCGACTAATTCCAGTTCCCGATGGCAGCGTCCGGCAAGTTCCCGGTTGTGCGTAGCAATCATAAAAGTTGTCTGGTTGCTTTTGTTCAACTCAAACAACAGCTGGTGAAGTTTCCGGCCGGTTTCAATATCGAGATTCCCCGACGGCTCATCGGCCAAAACAATCTCACAGTCATTAGCCAGCGCTCTGGCTACTGCTACACGTTGCTGTTCACCCCCCGATAACTGCCTCGGGAAGTGTTTTCTTCTATCTTTTAAACCCACTTTCTCCAGTATCAGTTCCGCCTGTTTTTTGGCATCTTTAGACGGCTTGCCAGCGACCAGAAGCGGCATCATCACATTCTCTAAAGCGGTAAAGTCATCAAGCAGGTAATGAAACTGAAATACAAAGCCGATTTTCTTATTTCGAAGCAGGGCCAGTTCCCGTTCTGATTTAGAGCCCAAATTTATACTGCCAATGAATACTTCGCCGCGGGTCGGTTTATCGAGCCCTCCCAGAATGTGCAAAAGAGTAGATTTGCCGGCACCGGATTCCCCGGTAACAGCTACCATCTCCCCTTTCTCAATCGTAATGTTTATACCATTGAGTACTTTGAGATCAGAGTCGGGCGTCTTAAACGTCCGGTGAATGTCTTTTGCTGTCAGTGCGCTCTGTCTGCTATCCATATTTCTTGGCTAATTTCCAATGTTTAACGCCAGGTCAGGGACTATCTATATTGTCGCCAAAAACCAATGTTTTCTTATATCCATGTTCATTCTTAGCTTAAAAACGGCTATTTTAGGGCTCTTAGTCAACTACTTTCTCAGGATATCAATAACCGGCAGTTTGGCCGCCTGCCCGGCCGGATAAAGTGCAGCCAAAAAGCAGACAATTAAGGTAATTCCTCCAACCGCCAGAAAGTCCCCAATATTGACTTGAATGGGCAGGTGGCTGATAAAGTATATATCCGGCGGCAGAGATATTATCTCGAATTTATTCTGTATAAATGCCAGAGAAAAAGCCACAAACCAGCCTGATACGATACCTATCAAAGCGACTGCCACTCCCTGATATACGAAAATCTTTTTAATCGACCCCGGAGTTGAACCAATAGTCTTTAGAATGGCAATTTCCGGACGTTTTTCCATGGTCAGCATGACCAGTGTTGAAATAATCGAAAAAGCCGCGACCAGTACAATCAGGCTAAACCCTAAAAACAGCACCAATTTCTCAATCTCTATCCAGCTAAACAGATTTTTGTGCAGGATATTCCAGGGGACGACATCGAAGCGATAAGCCAGAGCCGAATCAATTTTAGGCGCGGTTTCATCGGCCAGATAAATATCGGTCAGTTTCAGATGTACTGCCGTGGCGGCATCACCGGTGCGAAAAAAATTCTGCGCTTTTTTGAGAGAGATATAACACAGATAAGCGTCAAATTCATGCATGCCAGTTTCAAAAATGCCCGAGACATAAAACTTGGCCACTCTCGGGCGCGTTAATCTGGTCAGGTCTTCCCCCTTGACAGTATACATCACAATGGCCTCACCCAAAAAGACGCCGAGTTTATCGGCCAGACCGCTGCCTAAAATTACGGCCGGAATAGTGTCGTCACCATCAACAATAGCTTCAAAATCGTAGTCACCGAATTTCATGGAAGCTACTATATCAGAAGTTTTACTTTCTGCTTCAGGGTCAATGCCTCTGACTATTACCCCTTCGCTGTAAGAGGGACTGGAAGCGGCCGCTTTGTAGTAGATAAATGGCGAGGCCGCCACCACATTTTCGACCTTTTCAGCAGCTGCCACAATTTCATCATAGTTTTCAAAAGTCGCCCCGGACAATGGAAAAATTGTAATATGCGAGGTAGTCCCCAATAAACTTGAGCGAATCTCATGCTCAAAGCCATTATGCATCGACATTACAAAACAGACAGTCCCCACACCAAGAGTAACCCCCAGCATGGTAATCAAGGTCGAAACCGATACAAAAAAACGCCCTGACCTGAGATAGCGTTTGGCGATAAAAAATTCGTACGACATCGGCTTTATGAGATTTTTCTGGTCTTAATCATATTCATTTAATCTTCGATATAACGCAGGTATTAAGTCAAAATCAACCTCTTTTTAGCGGCTGTAGAGCTGAGAATTTAAAAGTGGAATGATGAAGAATATTGGGGCGGACTGTTTCGTCCGCCCGCAATAGTGCATTGCTATCTTTAGTCTCTGGGGTTGCTGTCGGTGCGGCCGTTATCGTACATGCCAACCAGTTCAATGACATTACCCGAATCATCTCGAACAAGCTTCAATCGAAAGAAATCTAATTCAGGCAGCAAGAAAACGTCCTCACTCATCGGCACTAGTGCATACTTTGTGCCCTCATTACGTTGATAAAATAACGAGCCATCTACCAAAGTTATATGTCGCGGACCGTAATCTCCGGCGTATTCCTTCATTTTGGACTCGTCAAGTGAAACCGGATTAAGTTCGGCCTTAAGACCATCGTAGGCCCACTTCAGTGAAGTTTTACGCTGCTCGTCTGATTCTGTTTTCATCAAGGTATCGAGCGCTTCCATCTGTGCCCGTTCCAATGCCTTATCACTCGATATCGCTATATCGGGAATCACGCCAACCCCTTCCCAGTTCGTTCCGGAGATTGGATTAATTGCCCGTCCGAATGGTAATTTCAGACCGACATTTAAATTCCTGAATAATTTTATATCAACCGGGTGGGCTCCGCCTCCGGTTGTGTCACCGATAATTGTTCCTCGCTTTAAGTTTTTCATATTATAGCTGAATTCCTCAGCACCGGAAAAAGTGTGACTGCTGGTGAGTACGTAAACCGGCACGTCGAAGAGATGAGGTCCCGGAACAAACCCTTGTGTCCAGAACTGTTCTGTGGAGTCACTTTCTCTGATATAAAAACTGTTTAAGTGGGTCGGCTCTTCAAAAAGATAACTGGAAAGCAGTTGAATCATTGAAGGAGAGCCGCCACCGTTGTCTCGTAAATCAAATATCAGGGCATCACAATGTCCCAGGAAATTCATTGCCGCGATTGCAGTCTGTCCACCGAGTTTGGCATCAACAAATTCATTGAATTTTAGATATCCGATATTGCCGGGAAGACGCTCCAGCTTTTGAAATGCAAAATTGTTATACCTGTAGTCGCGCAACATTTCTTCTTCGAAATTTTCGTTTTGCTCCTGACCATAGCCCGGAGGGATAATCCGAACCCCAAGATGAAGGTCGTGGCTTACCGAGCGGAGATCTTCTGTTAAGCGCATCGTAAACTCACGCAGGTCGGTTATTTTTTTATACTCACCTTTTTTTAAGTTCTTGCGAATTAGCTTATTCATCTTTTCAGCAACATCGGGGAAAACATAGGTTTGGCTCAGAGCGGCGGCGACGCTGTCGATCAACTCTGCCTGAAATTTGCCGTCAATTGTTGGCGGTTCTGGCTGCTGAGCCGAAACAACCTGCGAAACAATAAATATGGCCACCATTGTAAACAGAAATGAAAATAGAAATCTGTTTCGCAAAAGCGCTTTTTGTAAAGATTCGGCTTTGATCTGCATTTTTAATTTCTCCTAATTAGTTATTTCTGATTCAAGTCTTGTTAAGTCTAATTCCATGGCAAAAGTGCGGCGCTGATATTTGCACTCTGGCAGCGGAATTCTTTTTTTTCTTTTGAATCCCAGTTGTTCGTAAATCTTGAGAGCTGATTTTAACTCCGGTGAGGTGAACAAATACAACTTTTCGGCTCCAGAATCTCTGGCCAGAACGGCAACCTCTGCGGCCAGGCGCCTGCCAATACCGAAACCGTGCGCCTCGGATGCGACGCCCATCTTGCACAACTCCAACAGACCAGCCCGGTGGCGTACAAGCGCGCAAGTGCCCACAATATGACCGTCAACTTTTGCAAAAAGAATCTGCCCGCCTCTACGAATTATTTGACCATTGGGGTCATTTAGCTGACGATGGTCTTCGCTTTCTACTTTAAAATATTTCTTGAGCCATTCTTCATTAATACTTCTGAAATATTTCTTAAATGCCGGCCTATAGGGGAGAATTTCAATTTGCCTGGCAGGTTTTATGTTCAGAGCCTGTAGCACTCGTTGGTGCATATCTTTCTTATCAAGCTCTTTTTCCAGGTCGCGTAGTTGCTCCAAAAATTTTGCATCTACAGATTTTATCAATGCTTTTGTTTCCTGGCAAACTATCTCCCAAACCGGTGACAAATTCTTGGCCAGACTGCGTCCTTTGGCAGAAAGCCGGAGCATTCGCCGTCGTTCATCAGAAGTTGACTTCCGCCACTTTATCAAGCCTTCTTTTTCCATCTGCGAGGACAGTTTATTTATAGCCGCATGGGATAAGCCTAAGCGATAAGCAGCTTCGGTTACAGACAGGGGTGAATATTTGGATAACAGATAAAACAGAGTAAACCATTTGGCCTCAAACCGAATTTGCAGATCACCATAAATTCGGCCGACATCACGACCCAATCGGTCTGAAAGCCTTCGCAAGCGGCTGGCAAAGGCCAGCTCTTTTAATTCGATTAGAAAGTCGCTTTCTTCTATTTTATTCTGAGTCTTGTCCATAGTTAATGATTTTTACGATTATTTAGGTAATTAGTTACATAAATTTACGAAGTATTCTCAACTTACTGCTTCTTTCGTCTGGCTGGTACTCTAAGAACCAATTTGAAACCAAAGTCTAAAAAAGTCCGTTGCGCTCAGGCATTGAAGGGCATAAATTCTTGCAGGATAAAATTTGCGAAAGTGGCGGAATTGGTATACGCGCTGGATTTAGGATCCAGTTCTGCAAGGAGTGGGGGTTCGAGTCCCCCCTTTCGCACAGGCGTTGCCTGTTTGTTGATGAATGCGAGAGATATGAAAATTTGAACATTCAGGCGTTGCCTGTTTGTTGATGAATGCGAGAGATATGAAAATTTGAACATTCAGGCGTTGCCTGTTTGTCGATGAATTGAGAGATTAGAAAATTCAGGCGAAGCCTGTATATTGTTAATTGAGATTTATGATGATTGAAACATTCAGGCGAAGCCTGTATATTAGCAAATTGAATGGTATAACGGACGAAAACGATAAAAATTGGTGAATAAATGAAAGTCGAAGTAACAGAGCTTGAAGGTCTTTACCGCCAGCTGGCGGTCGAGATTCCACAAAATAGATTTCAAGAAGAGATGGACAAAGAGCTGGAACAGCTCCGCCGTAAAGTGACCCTGAAAGGCTTCCGTAAGGGCAAAGCTCCCATGAATATGATAAAGAGCAATTATGGTGAAAGCGTTAAGAGCGATGTAATTGACAAATTAATCAAAGCTACCTATCCCGAAGCAATTTCGAGTCAGACCTTAAAAGTTGCCTCGCCGCCGCAAGTGACAGATCTGAAAATTGAAGATGATGGCAGCTTTTCTTATAAAGCAAAAGTGGAAGTATTCCCGGATATAAAAAAAGTTGTCTTTGACGGTATCAAGCTGACCACTACCGATACCGAGGCCAGTGATGCCGAAGTTGACGAATTTATTGAAACATTGCGCGACAAACGAGCGGAAATGCGGGATGTCAACAGAGCGGCCACAGCCGATGATGTGGTTGTTCTTGATATGACCAAAATCAAAGACCCTAAACTGGCTGTCAAACAGACCGATTTCCCGGAAACGACTGTTGACCTTTCTAATGGCATGACCCTTAAAGAATTTAAAGAGCAGATTCCCGGGATGAAAGTTGGCGAAGAAAAAGATATTGAAGTTAAGTATGCCGCTGACTACTCCGACAGCCGCCTGGCCGGAACAGAAATCACTTACAGGGCCAAACTTAAAGCTGTTAAAGAGAAGATACTGCCCGAAGTTGATGATGCTTTCGCCAAAGCTGCGGCTGAGGCCGAAACAGTACTGGAGCTGCGGCTGAAAATCCGCGAGGAGATAAAAAGACAGAAAGAAGAAGGCTTAAACCGAAGTTTTAAAAGTCAGATTATTACTCAGATGAACGAGAAGAATCCGGTACCGGTGCCGGAATCGATGATTGAAAATTATATACAATCCGTAATTGAAGATTTGACCAGTCAAAAGGCTGAGTTCAAAGAGGAAGAAATTCGCAAAATGTACCGTGTTATGGGCGAACAGACAATCCGCTGGCAGATTTTGTATCATCAGCTGGCTGAGCAGGAAAAAATTGAAGTTTTGCCGTCAGATACCGAAAAAGTGATTGGACGCATGGCCCAGCAGTATAAGATTACGGGCGAGCAGGCCAAGGAGGCAACGCTTCGCTCCGGTCGTGCCGATGATATAAGAGAGTCGCTACTTGAAGAAAAAGTGCTCGACCTGATTAGCGGGCGAGCCAAAAAGAAACCGGAGAAAAAATAGCAAATGGACTTTTACAAATTTTTGCAAAAAGGATTTATGAATACGGAAAGTTTTGACAATACCCCGCGCGCTCAGACGCTGGTACCAATGGTAGTAGAACAGACCGGCCGCGGAGAGCGCGCCTACGATATTTACTCGCGCCTCCTAAAAGACCGCATCATATTTATCGGTACCCCGATAGACGACCATGTCGCCAGTCTGGTAATCGCCCAGCTGCTCTTTTTGGAAGCTGAAGACCCGGAAAAAGATGTTTTTATTTATATAAACTCTCCGGGAGGGTCTGTCTCTGCCGGATTGGCGATCTATGACACCATGGAGTATGTCAAACCGGATATTGCCACCATCTGTATGGGCATGGCAGCTTCGATGGGTTCATTCCTGTTAGCGGCCGGCGCCAAAGGAAAACGGGCAGCACTGCCAAATTCCCGTATTATGCTTCATCAGCCAATGGCGGGAACTCAGGGTCAGATTTCTGATATTGTTATCATGACAGAGGAGTTTGCCAAAACCAAAAAACGGCTTAATGAATTATTGGTTCATCATACCGGCCAGCAGATGGCAAAAATCGAAAAAGATACCGACCGCAACTTTTTTATGTCGGCCGCAGAAGCCAAAGAGTATGGTATCATTGACAAAGTTTATGACAAAAAAAGCAAAGCGGAAAAAAAATAGTTTAAGAACTAATTATGACTGAAGATAAAGACGATTCAAAATTCGCACAACGCTGTTCGTTTTGCGGCAAGCCGACTTCGCAGGTCAAACGGCTCTTCTCAGGTCATGAGTCATCGATTTGTAACGAATGTGTAGAACTGTGCAGCGACCTGCTACACAGCTCACCCGATTACGACGAGCTTGAAGAGATTACGGAACTTTCGCCGCCTGCCGAGATAAAACAATTCCTTGACGAATATGTAATTGGTCAGGAGATGGCCAAAAAAACTGTTTCAGTAGCGGTCTACAATCACTACAAACGTGTCAATCATCAGCTGCGTTTAAGAATGTCCGGCAAGGTTACCCAAAAATCAGATGATATTGAACTGGAAAAATCCAATATCCTGCTGATGGGACAGACCGGCACCGGCAAGACTCTTATCGCTCGTTCGCTGGCAAAGTTTTTGAAAGTTCCCTTTACAATCGCCGATGCTACTGTTCTGACCGAAGCCGGTTATGTCGGCGAGGATGTAGAAAATATATTAGTGCGCCTTTATCAGGCAGCGGATTATAATCAGCAGCTGACCGAACGGGGAATTATTTATATTGATGAAATCGATAAGCTCTCACGCAAGGACGGCAATCCCTCGATCACCCGCGATGTCTCCGGCGAAGGTGTACAGCAGGGGCTACTCAAAATTCTTGAAGGAACTATCGCCAATATCCCTCCCAAAGGCGGACGTAAACATCCCGAACAGGCCTTTGTACCGATCAACACTGAAAACATCTTGTTTATATGCGGTGGAGCTTTTGACGGCCTTGAAAAAATCGTGGCCCGGAGAATAGGTAAAAAGACTGTCGGCTTCGGATCAGACAGCACTCATGTCGACACCGATTCTTCAGATATCTTTGAGCATGTCACTCCGGGTGATTTAATTGAGTACGGCCTGATCCCTGAACTGGTTGGCAGACTGCCGGTTAACACCGCCCTGCATTCGCTTGACGAAGATGCGCTGCTTAGCATTTTGACCCAGCCCAAAAACGCCCTGACCAAACAATACGCGCGGTTGCTGGAATTTGACGGCGTGGAACTTCGCTTTGAACCTGACGCCTTAAAAGCAGCAGTAAAACTGGCGATGAAAAGAAAAACCGGCGCCAGAGCGCTTCGCTCTATTTTCGAAAAAGCGCTGCTGGAGACAATGTACCTCATTCCCTCATCGTCTGAAATCAGAGAAGTTATTATTACCGCAAAGACTTTTACCGAGGGTGAAAAACCCAGAATGATCACCAAAGCCAAAAGCAAAAAAACTGGCTGAGCAATACCCGGCCGTTTCGAAGACTGCCCGCCCCGACGAGTCCACGTTTGTTTGAAGTAAAATCGTTAAATTTCGTTATTCCGGACTTGTTTTTTGTGGGCGGCCTGCCACGGCGAGTCACCACCTGCTCCTCATTGTCACATTCTTAGCAATTATTCTTAAAGCAACTTGACACTTTTGGGCTGCTTGCACCTTATTATTTATAAATAAGAAACTTAAATATTTAAGGAGATAATATGAACCCGAGAGTAGCCCCGCTGATTGATTTATATAACCTAAATACCAATTTAGTAAACAAGGCCCTCAAAGATCTTTCCGATGACGTGGCCCATAAACGTATCAACGACACAGGCAGTTCGCTGCACTGGATTATCGGGCATATCGCCAATAGCCGTCATTATGTCGGCGGACAGCTTAATGCCGGAACAGTATTTGAAAATAGCGAGCTGTACAACGGCGGCACGCCGCTGAAAGAGCCGTCGGCATATCATACTATTGCAGAGATAAAAAAGATATTTGAAGATGTTTCAGAAAAATTTATGGCAAGACTGGCAGAGCTGACGGACGATGATATCAACAAACAGCTTGAAAATAAATTGCCTGTCAAAGATGAAACCATGCTGGGGGCAATTGCATTTTTCAGCCTTCACGAGAGCTACCATGTCGGTCAGCTGAGTTTTATCAGAAGACAGCTGGGAATGGATGGTCTGACAGGGTGAAAAAATTTGGTAGAACCGCTAACGGGTTCTGGCCTGCAATTGTTGCGGGATAACTACCAGTTAGTCGTCTCCTGCTTCTACTAATCAATAACCAAACTATTCTTTTTCTTTCAGTAAAT
>JADFLZ010000024.1 GCA_022564135.1 Candidatus Zixiibacteriota bacterium | reverse complement strand
GCTATCCAAGATTTCAATCATCTCAAATTTACTATTTAAGTCAATGCATTTTTCCCGCTCAGATACGCACGCGATTTGACTCTCATTGACGGCTCAACTATATTCTGCAAAGTGAGGACTGTCCAAAAAAAAGCCCACAACTATTTTGCAATAGCAGAGCCATATCAGCTGGCGATTATGTTAATATTCTTGCTTCTGGCAGGATGTTCCGATAAGAAGAGCAAAAGCAATACAGGCGGTTCAATGCCAGCCAGTACCGCTTCATCTCATATCTATCAGAACCTTGCTGCTTACAAAGACTGGCAGATATTCCGTCAGAACAATGTAGTTATTATTCACCCACCCAATCATTTGCTTGAGGAAAGATTTCCGGAAATGACCAGAGTTTTTTCGGCGCTGAGCAGGAGAGCTTGTGAATTTTTAAATACGACTCCCCCCGACAGCTTAATCTTCTATTTTTATACGGGGACAGGGCACGCTCACGATGTTACCGGACAGGCTGTCCCATTTTCCGACGGCACGGCTATTCACTTTTGGCTGCCGTCGTTTTATGGCCCGCCGCTGGTCAAGCATTTATTGTATAAATGGGAAAGCGAATTTCCAAAACATAAATTTCTCTGGCACGGTATTGTGGCCCTTCTGGATGGCTCTAAGCAGAATTATCATCAGTTTACTCTTGAACATATCGATTCCGGGATTTTTGTTCCCTTAAGAGAGTTGTTAGTTGATACAACTATAGACGTAAACAGTGAACGGCTGCAGAGCGCCGAGGCGGCTTCTCTGGTTGATTACTTAGTTTATGTGTATGGCATTGAAAAAGTGCGCGAGCTGTATCTCTCTGACGGCGATATATATGCTGATTTCAAGAAAGTATTCAATCTACCCGTTGATAAAATTGAAAAACGCTGGCTTGAGTTTATTGATACATTTGTGGCGGGGAAGGAACAGAATGAAGGCGGATAAGTATCTGCGTGCAATGCTTCGACTCCGCTCAGCATGACATTTGACGGGAAAAGAGTATTTAATAATGTCTAAAATTACAAGAGAAATAGTTAAAAAGTTTGTGGAAGCTTTTGTGATAAAATCCAGAAGAGACAGGATGCACTTAATTACAACCTCTAAGAAAGTGCGGGCAAAACTTTGTAGCCGTCTAGCACATAAATTCATTGATGATTTGGATATGCGCTATGTTTTCGAAATAGCAAATTTCCCTGGTGAACAAAACAGACGAGCAACGGATTTTCTAAATAGATTCTATGCTAAATCACCAGATGGCAAATGCTATATTATTTCTGAACAGAAAGAATTAGATGATAAATTCTTGACGATTGACGAAGTTGGTGAAGAATTACGCGATGATATGGGGACAATAGTGATAGTTATTCCTGCGCATTTGGCATATTACTATGGTGAGGAAATGAAAGCAGACTATATTCTATTTAGGGAATAAATTGGAAATAGGGGGGAATATATTATTTAGCTTTTAAACCCAATTTTAAAACCGGTTGCCCTTATAAAAAAGACAACCGGCAATCGAATTTAATCAACCTATATCAAAACAGCATAATCTAAAACTTAGCCAACAGGCTGATGAGGCTGCTGCTGTTCTGGCGCAGGTGCATAGGCGGGCGGCGGGGCGGCAGCACCATGGCCTTTACCCCAGGCCAGTATGCCCATAGCAAAAAAGTTAATGAAAGGGACGATGACCAAAAATCCCCAGATGCCGCCATGGCCGCACTTTTTGGCAATCTCTATCCACATCATAGTATAGATTACTACGTTGACAAACGGTACCAAGAGCAGCAAACACCACCACATTGGTTTTCCGGCCATCTGGCAAAGCAGAACGATATTGGCTATCGGAATAAAAGCCAGATAGGCGTTACTTTCATTGCCACATTTTTTGGCGCAAAGAAACTGGGTGTATGCAAAATAAACGTAGGTAACAACTGTAATGATCCAGAAAAACATTCCCAGAGCTTCAATCATGCCTGCGTCGACACCCATTGCAATATCACTTTCGTACATTTAAGTACCTCCCACAGTTAAAAAAATGAAATTTTGATCCGATTAAACAACAGCTTTATTATCGGCGGATTGAACCATTTTCTTTATGATTTATTTGGCCTTGCAAGGCCTTGCCAGACAGCGGTTTTGCTGGAACTATGAGGCGCTAAAGTCGATTTTTCCTCCATCATCTCTGTTGTTGCAGTTTATAAACTTCTGACTTAATTTGCCCGCTATGAATTTGCAAAAATTAAAGATTAGTCAGACCAAAGAGCTGCTCAAAGAACTGGGCATAGATGTCTGGGTTGTTTTTGTTCGGGAGACCCCGATGATGGCAGACCCGGTACTTGCGCTGGTGGTTGGTCATGAAGTGACCTGGCAATCGTTTTTTATTTATACCTCGGATGGTCAAAGCCTTGCTCTTGTCGGAAATTTCGATAAAGACAATTTTATTCGCTCGGGCTGTTTTGATAAAGTCCTGACCTATACTCAAAGTGTCAAAGAACAGTTTGTTGATTTAATAACTGAGATAGATCCGCAAAAGATAGCGCTAAACTATTCGACCAGCGACTCTGCCTCTGACGGACTGACCCACGGCATGTTCATGCTAATTAGCGAATATCTTGAGGGAACGCCATATCAGAGCAGAATTATCTCAGCAGAAGAAATAGTTTCAAAACTGCGCAGCCGCAAACTTCCCGAAGAAATAAATCTGCTCAAGAAAGCTGCGGAAATTGCAGCGGAAGTCTGGGAAGAAATATCTCACGAAATCAAAATAGGTATGACTGAAAAAGAAGTAGCCGCAATTATCGACAGCAAAATTAAAGAGAGAGGCTGCACAAATTCGTTCGATACTTTAGTAAATGCCGGTGACAAAACCGAGCCGGGGCACGGCCTGCCGACAGCTGCTAAAATCGATAAGGGCGATCTGGTGCATATAGATTTTGGCGTGCTTTATCAGGGGTTTTGTTCTGATATCCAGAGGCTGCTCTATTTCAATCGCCCAAATGAAAGTTCGCCTCCATTAGAATTATTAGACGCTTTCAACACCGTTCGGGATATCATTACTGAGACAGGGAAAGAATGTCGTCCGGGAAAAAAAGGTTATGAAATTGACCAGATAGCCAGAAAAATCTTGACCGACCATGGTTATCCCGAATACCAGCATGCCCTGGGACACCAGCTGGGTCGAAGCGTTCACGATGGCGGCGCCATACTCGGCCCCGAATGGGCACGTTATGGCATAACTCCGGCGATGCCGCTTGAGGAAAATAACGTGTTCACTCTGGAGCTTGAAATAATGCTGCCGGGAATCGGTTGTGTCGGCTTGGAAGAAGATATGTGTATAACAAATGATGGTGCAGAATTTTTATGCAACCGTCAGAAGGAGTTAGTTGTCAGATGATGAAGTTTTTGTTACCCGTCCTGTCGGCATTACTGTTGTTCTCCTGCCAGAGCGCCAAGTATGGCGATGAATTTCCCAAGGGTTGCTATCCACACAATTTGATTGTTGCAGTTGATGCAAAATCGATGGTCCTGAAGTGGCAGAAAAAATGCAAGCGCGCTATAAGCGGCTATAATATCTATATATCAGAGACGCCGCTGGCAGCGAAATATGCCGGCAAGCAGCTTCCGGAACATATTAAACCTCTGAATTTTGAGCCTTTTCCCGGAGACACAAATCCTGATGATGGCATCGAGGTTTACCAGGCCGAAGGTTTAAAAGACGGTCAGAAATATTATGTGACGGTGCGGATTTTGATGCCGGACGGAAAAGAATCCCGGCCCACCAGCGAAATCATGGCAGTCTGTGGCGGCAGGGGAGAGATTGAACTATCAATAAGATATAAGAGCAACCAGGACGGGTTTTCATTTATCGAAAATAGTTTTGTCCGGGCCGATAACGAACAGAACGACCTTTATTATTACTTCAAAGATGGTGAAGATTACATAGCTTCGCCCCACAAGCTGAATGGGTTTTTGCGAAAGAATTCGCTGCAACTGCTGCCACTCAAAGGCGAGCCATCGGAAATCAAAACCAAAATTAAAGAGATTAAGCCGAACTCCGGCAGCGACAGGCTGGCAGTAGCAGCTGGCAACTGGATTCGACTTTATACGGCAGAAGGCGCTTCAGCTTTGGTCAGAGTTTTGGGCTTTTCCGGCGACGGAGATAACCGGAAAATACGGCTTTACTACGCCTATTTGCCCCTCAAAGACGAAATGTTGTTTTAAGCGGCTAAAAGGTTACCCTTGACCAGCTCGGGCGCCTTGACAGATTCTTAATAGATTGTATTTTTTAGATTAGAAAAGAAAATACAGTCGTAAAATTGTCGCTTTACTTGGTTTGCCTGCCAATTTATACCTCAGGTTTACGGGCAGCAGTAGTTATATGGTCAAGACTTTTAGAATGCTTAAAGCCTCAGCAATTGCTTGTCTGATAATCCTGATTTGCATCGGGGATTCATACTCAATAGATAGTCCTCAGCCAATCAAAGGCCAGTTTGTTGTCAAACTGAAAGATAATACCAAAGCTGATATTGTTAGACAATCTCTTACTCTTGCGACAGGACTGAATCTCAATAAAATATCTCTGGCCGCTGTGAGCGGTAATTTCAAAAGTCAGGAAATCTGGGATAGAGTTTTCATCATCAGCGATTCTACCGGCAGGCCAAGCCTGTCTGATATCCGTTCGGTAATCGGTACAGATAAGATTGAATATATTGAACCGGTTTACCCGCTTGAGTTTTTTGACTTTCCAGTAGACTCACTTTTCCCTCAGCAATGGTATTTGCATAATAGCGGACAGGAATATCTGGGTATCAAAAGAATCGAAGGAATTGAAAATGACAGCTTGATCTTAAAAAGCGGAATTTCCGGCAGCGATTTAAATCTGAGTCCGTTCTATGTCAAGCCTCCGGCAGTTTCCACTAAAGTAGTAGTAGCCATAGTTGATACCGGCGTTGACAGCGACCATCCGGAGCTGACTGACAATATCTGGATCAATCAGGATGAGATCCCTGCCAATAATATCGACGATGATCACAATGGTTTTGTAGATGACATAATCGGCTACGATGTATCGGGAGATGTTATATCATTTACCGAACCGATTGGCGACAACGACCCCTCGGATGAGGTTGGTCATGGCACACATATCGCAGGAATAATCGGCTCGCAGGAAAACGGTTTTGGAATCGTTGGCATAGCGCCTGACGCCGAAATAATGGCAGTCAAAATACGTCCTAATGCCACCACTGCCATCGGGGCCGCCGGAATAATCTATGCGGTTATTGCCGGAGCCAAAGTAATAAATATCAGCTGGGGAACCCCTTTTGAGTCCGGCGTATTGCGTGATGCGCTGAAATTCGCGCGCGATAACCAGGTTTTTGTAAGTATTGCAGCAGGAAACACAGGCGATAATCAAAGGTTTTATCCGGCTGCTTTTGACTCTTCCTTTACTGTTGGCGCCGGCAATTCAGACGGTTTCCTGACCGATTTTTCTACCTATGGCGCCCATGTTGATATCGTTGCGCCGGGAGAGGACATTCTTTCGCTGCGAGCCGCCGGTACAGATATGTATAGCGTCGCAGGCGAGCCGGGTGTAAGAATCATTGGAGAAGATTCTCTTTATTATCTCTCAGACGGAACTTCGATGGCGGCTCCGATGGTAGCCGCTGCGGCAGCTTTGATCTGGTCTATTCGACCTGACCTGAATTTAAACCAACTCGAAGAAATAATCCGGATGGGCGCCGATGACATGCTCGATCCCTTAAACCGGGGTGACACTTTGGCCGGACCAGACAGTCTTTCGGGTTATGGTTATCTGAACATAGCAGCCTCGCACGACCTGATAACAAACGGCGGACTGCGGTTTTCTAAACCACTTTTACGAGACCGTCTGATTGATCAATTCGAAATTCTACTCAAGACTGTCAGCGGCTACAGCGGAGAGTGGCTGCTTGAATACAGGTTTCAAGAGAGCAGTCTTGACTGGCGGTTTCTTGCAGAAGGCGAAATATTAAATTTTGACTCTGTTAGCAGCATTTTCTCAAGCAACGAGCTGAACGGAAATCTATTACTAAAAGTTACCGACAAATTCGGCAGCAGCAGCAGCCTGTCTGTAGTCTATGTCCGTGAAAATAAAATAGAGATTGTCAGCCCGGTCAGCGGACAGGAGCTAAAATATTCAACGCCCATAATCGGCTCGGCCTATGGTCTCGAGTTTGATTCGATGGCAATATTTTCACGCAAAGAATCAGGGACGTTAAAAAAACTTAGTTCATCCAGCGGTGAATACTTTGATTCTTTATTGTACAACTGGGCTGTCTCCGGTGTTGATACGGGAAATTTTAAAATATATCTCTATGGTTACTTTAACGATTCAGTAATCGCCGACTCTGTCAGTGTTCATGTCGAATCCGCATTTGCAGCAGGCTGGCCGGCCAGATACCGGGGGATAGGAGCGATATCACCGGCAGTGGCAGACATAAACGGCGACGGCAGCAAAGAATTAGTTATCGGAACGACTAATGGCTTAGCCGTATTTACACATGATGGAAAGTCATTGCCCAACTTCCCGGTACTGCTTGGTGTCAATATGCGTTCTGTGCCGGCTCTTTACGATATTGACCATGACGGTCTTCCGGAGATTATCTGTACTAACGCCTCAGGCATCCATGTTTTCAATCACGACGGCTCATACGCCGAGGGCTGGCCGGTTGAATGTTACACCGGACGAATTCCGTTCGGTTATGGTTATCCCAATCCGACCATCGCCGCTCTGGGTGACGGACAGGATTCGGTAATAATGATAATCAATAAGCACGGCGATATACTGGCATATAACTTTGATGGCAGTTCATACTTCAGCGCACTCGACGGTCTCTTCGGTTCCTTTAACCCGCGCGTGACAGATTTTCTTTCGTTCGGAGGACAGACTTCGCCATTTGTAACTACCGCCGATGTTAACGGCGACGGGCTTTTCGATGTTATCGGCGGCTACTCTATTCTGACATTCCCCTATGAAGGAATTGGCTTGTTTGAGTCTACCACAGGCAGACCTTTCGGTGGCAAAGAAGATGAAGTGGTGGCGCACTTTCCTACAGTATTGGGGACAGTCCTGGCTGATCTGAACAATGACGGCAAGCCGGAAATAATAGCCACTGGCATCGACTCCAGCGGCATTCCTGCCATCTGGGTGGTTGAAAATGGCACAGAAATCGTCAGCGGTTTTCCCGTATATATGCCGGCGCTCAAAGGCTGGATAGGCTCCTATCCGGTAGTGGCAGATTTAGATTTAGACGGCCGTCCGGAAATACTGTGTACATTTTTTGAGTTTGATATTGGAGCCTTGTACATTTTTAATGCCGATGGCTCGCCGTATCTGGGCCCGGGGGACAAACCTGCCGGACAGGCTGTAATTGAGCCGGTGACTTTCGGGACAGTAGTTGTAGCAGACCTGACCGGCGACGCGCATCCGGAAATTGTAATCAGAGGCGGACATATTCTCCCCGGCACCGGTACAGAGCAGGTTTTCATCTACGACTACGAGCTTCGACCTGTCAAAGACTGGCCCAACCCGACTCCGGCCAGACCAGCGACTGTTTTTTCTTCCCGGTACGCGCCGCTTATCGATGACCTGGATAATGATGGTAAAGTTGAGCTGATACTAATAAGCGACGCCAACGAAATGCTCGTCTGGGATTTTGATGCCTCTTCAAACAACGGCAAGAATACAGGTCGGTTTCTGGCGGATAATCGTAACAGCGGCACAGTAATATTTAAGGGGATTGCCACCGACATTTCGGATGAAGGTCCCCAGTCACTGCCGGACGGATTCGCCCTTAAACAAAACTTCCCCAATCCTTTTAATCCTCAGACTACCTTCCAGTTTTCTCTGCCGACGGCTAGCGAGGTAGTCTTGAGCATCTACAATGTCCTGGGACAGAAAGTTGTTACTGTTCTTGATAAACGTGTCGCCGCAGGTGAGCATTCTGTCATCTTTGATGCTTCGGATCTGCCGACAGGGATATATTTTTATCGTCTTACTTCAGAAAATGCGACAATCACTAAAAAGATGGTATTGATAAAATGAAGTTATCTCTAATTTCATGTTGTCTTGTATTTCTTTTATGCTTTTCGAATACGGCAACTGCCGCAGAAGAAATCACACCCCAATATTCTATTCTCTCAAACAGTTTTCTTGAAATAAAAATTGTAGACGAATACTTGCTTGGTCTGTCTTTCCATAGTCTGGCGGTATTTGCATTTGATTCAAGTTTAGAGTTGTTTTATCAGGTCAACCAGATGCTGCTAACCGGAACAGTCCGCAACACGAAGCTATTTGAGTCGACTCTGGCAGTAAGATTGGCGGACAACCGATTAAAGTTTATTGATTTGAGCAATTTGCCGGAGATGGCTGTCTTGGGTGAGGTTCGTCCTGATAATAATTACAGCGATTATGCTTTAGTCGGAAATTCACTCTACCTGTCGCATTGGTTTGAGGGTATAGGCGAATATGAAATAACGAAGTTCAACGCACTAAGCCATGTGAAAACAGACAGCAGCGGTGTTCTGATGACCCAGCTGAAGCAGTATGACGGTTATCTATATGCTCTGGACATGTACAACGGCGTCATTCGATATGATTTGAATACAGATTTCGGCAGTAAAGTGAACAAGCTCTTGGTCAGGCAGCGGCCGTTCGCTTTCAGTATAGTCGATTCTCTGATATTAGTATCCTTAAACAGCCAGGGTTTGTTGATCGGGCGTTTTGAAAATGAAAACGGTCAGGTCATTGATTCTATTTCCGGCATGGCCAGTCCTGCCAGGGTTTTCGAAACAGATAACCAGCTAATATTTTTATCCGCGCGAAATGCAGCCATTTTATCAAAAGAAGACTATCAGATGATAGCCGAATTCCCAATAGCCTTCTATCATTCAAGCGGAGATTTACTACTGATAAATGACCGGGAGTTCCTGCTGCTTCCTAAAGAAAGCGGGGGAGTAACCCGGTTCTCTGTGGATGGAGAAATAAATACGCAAGAGCTCTTGGAAAGACCGGGACCGGTTTCTACTTTAATAGTAAATTTCAACAAGATAATCAGTGGTGGTTCGAACAATGTTCTTGAGTGGTATGAAATCGGAGAAGCAGAAATCGTCAACTCAGGGATTATATCTGACAGGTTTCCTGGTTTTACTGACGCAGTCAACTATGGCAGTTATTTGTATGCCCTTTCGTCAGTTCGTAACGTCGTTGAGATATTTGCGCGCGAACAGGACAGTTATTACCTGCTGGACAGTTTTTTTGTAGAAGCAGGTAGTCAGACTATCTCTCTGAATTCTACCGAGGTTTCGCCGGAACTGATTGTGATAATATCCGGCAATGATTTTATCAGCAGGTACGAGTTGTCGGTCGGCGGTTACGCACTTTCCTCTAATTGGAAATTTGAAAGCCCAGTCAGTTCATTTGCTTTAATGGTCAATCGACTTTACGTTGCTGACAGATTCGGCGTTCTTACAGTATATGACATATTAAACGATAACTCGCTGGCTGAATGTTTTAAAAGACAGTTATACGGCACAGCCTGGAAAGTTTTGTCTCATAGGAAAATCGCCATGGTCTTCGTTCGCAATACTCTGACGATATACGACGGCTGCAATTCTCCGGACAGCTTGATCCAGCTGGCACTACCGGTTCTTGATGCTACCATATTTAGTGACACACTCTATACGATAGGAGCGAAGGGAATGGCTGTCTACGATATGACCAGCGGCTATCCGGAACTGGTTTATAGCAGCAGTTTAAGGGGAAGTCTGATCTCTGCATTTCTTGGGCTAATCGCTACCACTGATGGCAGCGCTCTGCACATTTACAAATTGAGTTCCGATTCAAGTTCTGTTTTAATCGCACAGTCAGAAGAAAATAAGTCTGCCAGGCTGCTGGATAATTACCCCGACCCGTTTAACAGTTCGACAGTTATTCAGTATGAACTGACAAAAGAGTCAATCGTGCGCCTGACAGTTTACAATCTGCTGGGTCAGCAGGTAGCTACTCTGGTCAGCGCTCTTAAACCGGCCGGAAAGCATACTGTTATCTGGAATGGCAGGGACTTAAACGGCAACGCAATCGCCAGCGGTGTTTATTTTTATCGCCTAAAAACGGCAGAAACTGTTCTATCTAAAAAAATGCTGCTGCTTAAATGAATCTATTTATTCCTGGAGCTGTCCGAACCAGAATCGTTTAGTTCTTTTTGAAGAGATTGCAGATCTCGCAAGTCGACTTCAAAGTAAGTTCCGTTCTCTGTTATATCAGTGCGATTATTGATTCGCACCGGCAGTCCTTCAATCGCTATCGGCAAAGTAGACATAAGAGATTTTACTCCGCTATAGGCAGTCGGGTAGTAGACAGCAGTCAGAATATGGTCCCAGCTTTTTACTTCAGCCGGAGGAGAGAAAGAAGCCCGTCCTTCCAATCTGAAAGTATAGCTGCCGGCCGGCTTAAAAAATATGCGGGTAACGTAAACCGGAAAATAGGAAGTTGATGTATTGGCGTAGCCGCCAAGTCCGGCAATTGTATAGTACGGAAACTCCGATGGCCCCGCTTCGTCTTCGTCAATCTGAATCAGCGCGTTATTTGGTCCGGTGGTGCCACTCAGCAGCAGATAACACTTGCCATGCAGCAGAATATAGCCGTCCGCCGGGGTAGTGATGTCGACTGTCACCAGATCAGTCATGGCATCGGTAAAAAGAGCTACCTGGTTTGTGTTTATGGCCGCAGTCAAACCCGGCTCATCAAGAATCTCATGATAATCGATAGCCGATTCTGGCAGACGCACAGATTCATTGGCGCTGTCAATTCCGGATAATCTGATTGTCTCGTTGCCCAGCGAATCATAAAACGAAAGGCTATGTTCTTCGGAGTTAGTCGCTATGGCCAGAGAGTCTCGATTGTCTATAGTCTTGAGATTGTAAGCAGAAAAAGCAAATGGGGAAGCGACCAATTCGGTGCGCGGCAGGGCCGGCTCGTTTGAAATTACTAATTGCAGATATAGCCTGTCATAGTTTTGAAAATAGTTATCATTGAGAGCGTTTACTGAACCGAGCAGATGAACAAAGACTCCTTTTGCCGTAACTATCTGCGAGGTCTCTGACCACAACCTCTGACCTGCCGTAGAATCAGTAAATAATTCGAATGACAGTTCATAGATTGAATCAGCAACCGGGTTGCCCAGGGAGTCTTCAAGAAAACCCTGATAACTTATCAGCTGCGAAGCATTCGACAGAGAAGTTATCGCAATCAGAGAGGTGAGCAATGCACAAACTAAGATAATTTTGCGTTTGATAGACCGGCCGATTACCGGTACTGATATGGTTTTGAGCGCTGACATACTGCTCTTTCTTATCGGTTATTTCTGACAATTTTATTGCAGCGAGTATATGAGATTTATCAGGCTGTTATATGCTTGTTTCGCTCAAGTTCGGGGTGAATATTTTCGTTGACCCCGATTGGTTTCGAGTCGCGAATACTGTGCACTAATTCAATTGACGGCCGGGCGATATCCAACCCAAATCCGCTGCCATCAAGTATGTTCTGGTAAATTACCGTATGCAAGTCAGTAAATCCGGTCGAAAACTCAATCTCGGTGCCATCTATAGAGAGCGAACGAAATGTTTTCTGTCCGTCTTTGACTGAATCTGGCGGAAGATCGTTCTTGTCGATAGACAGATACCACTTTACGGTAGCATTCTGAAGTTCCATGAATCCTGATGATCTGGTCGGCTGGTTAAGATGAACTTCGCTGTGTTGAACATCGCCGAATAACCACATGAGCAGGTCAAAAAAGTGTACCCCGATATTAGTAGACAAGCCGCCGGATCTTTCAGTCTGTCCCTTCCAGGACATCAGATACCAGGGGCCGCGCGACGTTATGTAGGTCAGGTTAACTTCTTTTTTCTTTCCGGATCTATCTTTGTCGAGCTGTTTCTTCAGTTCTATCAAAGCCGGGTGGACTCTTAACTGTAAAATAGTATAAATTTTCTTGCCGCTTTCCTGTTCAAGTTCCTGCAGGGCATCAATATTCCAGGGGTTCAAAACAACAGGCTTCTCACAAATTGCGTCAGCTCCTATGCGGAGAGCCAGACGGCAGTGGGCGTCGTGAAGGTAATTTGGAGAGCAGATAGAAATAAAGTCTATCGCTTTTCCTTCGCCTTCTCTTCTTAACTTGTCCAGATGTCTGTCAAAGCGCTCAAATTCTGTGAAAAAACGAACATCTTCAAAGTATTTATCCAGGATACCCGCAGAATCATTGGGGTCTACGGCAGCCACCAGATTATTGCCGGTATCTTTAATCGCTTTCAAATGACGAGGGGCCACATAGCCCGAAGAGCCTGTCAAGGCAAAGTTCTTAGGCATGAAATATCTTTCTATAATTCCCTGAATTCTTTTTGTTATACAACATTTCGGCTAATAAAGCACAAAATCTGACAACATCAACAGGGAATCTAACAAAATTTCGGGGAATAGTCAGTACTTACTAAGGACATGGGCCGGGCGGGGGGCCGCCTCTGAAAATTATGTCGACCACATATGTTAAATCTATGATATTTCCGGCAATTCCATCTCCATTTATATCCGCTTCTTCAGAACAAGAGAATTCTGTGCCACCTCTGAATATCCGGTCTACAATGTAAGTTAAATCAAGAATGTCAGAGCCCACGCTATTGTCGCCGTTCATATCGCCGCGGTTGCCCTGGCAACAGCCGGCAGGAGGAGGCAATAGAGGCGACTCAAACACAAACAGACCGTTGTTCAGGTCAGATACAATAAATCTACCGGATGGCAAGTAGGGATAGACGTTCCAGGCACCGCTTCCACCACCAGCTTGTCGAGTATTAAAGTGGCCTTCTTCAAACGGGGCCGTAGGATTAGAAATATTCCAGATTCTTACACCTTCGGTATAGTGAGCTATTAAAAGCTTATCTCCTCTGACATAACAATTATGGGCTGTAGAAAATTGACCGCCTATTACTATGTCAAAAACTTTGAAGACATTATTGTAGTCAGAAATATCAAATACGCGAGTGTGATGTCCGGATCCACCGATTTCATCCCCAATGAAAATGTAATTGCCATCTTCGCTGAATGCTGCATTGTGCGCACCAGATAGGGGATAATTGAAGTTGCTAACTACCTGGATTGAAGATTTGTTACTGACATCCAGCAAATCTATTCCTTGGCCGTTGATCGCGCAGGCAGCCAGAATGTTATTTCGTATTGCAAAATCGT
>JADFLZ010000316.1 GCA_022564135.1 Candidatus Zixiibacteriota bacterium | reverse complement strand
GGGGCGACAGCTTCGTCTAATTAAGTAGGGAAATAGAAGTGACTATAAATCTAAAATTTCAGCTATTATTTGTGGCTATCCTTTCGTGCTTTTTACTGGGTTTCAGCTGCGATAAATCGGTTGAGCCGGTAGAGCCGACAGACTATCCGTTTTATATCAGTGCTACAAATCCAAACCAGATTTTCACCTTTCACCCTCAAACCAAAAAGCTGGATTCGACAGCAGTTCCCTGGAACGCAGCAATCACAGCCTCCGCAGATGGTAAACTTCTTTATGTTGCACTTGGCTCATCTGTTCTAGTAGTAGATGCGAAAACTTTCACTGAAATCGCAGAAATTCCTTATCCTCATCAAGCAATTGCTGTTTCACCTGACAACAAATATTTGGCTCTTACTGGCGATGATTTATTTATCCTGCGCACCTCGGATTATTCTCTAATATTCAGCGACAGCGCAGGGATCTTGTATGGAAGTGTAAGTTTTTCAGTTGACAGCAGAACACTCTACTGCGCTGTTCGTATCGATGTGGGGAGTTCCCATGTTGTTCTTAAAGTTGAACTTAACGATAGCACCTTTCAAAAATCATGGTATTCCTTTACTGGCGGTAGTGTGGTTCAGGTTTTGCCATCCATTGATGAAACTAAATTGTTTCTTTACTCGGCCGTGGGGTTGTGGACTTATGCCTTTGAAGTCTATGATGTTCTTCAGGATTCAATAATATTTCGTGATATTCTTGTGCCTGGTGGTGGGGAAATGGCCCTGACACCGAATGGGAAGTTCGTTTTCTATACCAGCCCCGGCCGTAGCGGTACTGACCCACCACCTGATTACAGCTTTAAAATATTTGACGTTGCAGCTAACCAAATTGATACTGTTGTGGCAGACAGCACCTTTTTTTACTTTGGTGTTATCCCTGGCGCCCCCAAACGACTTGCGGTTACTCCTGACAGCCGTTGGTTAGGCATTATCGGCGGACAATTGTCTCTATTAACTTTTTATCTCTATGATATACGGAACAAAGAGCTCATTTATCGCAAAGAAATTGATTCCAGCTTAAACAATTTTAACACTTTTCTCAATATAACAGTTAAAGAAATGAAATGAATAAATTCTCGATACGGGAGGAAGTATTATATAGCTCAGGTGCCCCACCCCACGGGACTTTGCCATTTATGGTGGGTTTCTGCATATTGGCCGGCTTACTTGAATAGCCCTCAAAATTGTCGTAGCTTCTGTCCTGCATGACGGAATTTGAAAAAGGAGTGGTAATCGCCACCAGAGGAAGATTATTTGAGGTCATCACCGAATCAGGAAATAAACTCAAATGCGAGGTCAGGCGAAAAGTCAAATCCCAGGCCAAGGCCACCACGCCGGTAGCAGTCGGTGACGATGTCCTGTTATCTCCCAGCCACGAAGGCTCGGCCATTATCGAAAAAGTATTAGAGCGCCGGACAGCTTTTTTCAGACCTGCTGTCGGGCAGGAGACAATCAAACAGGTTATCGCCGCCAATCTGGATAAGCTGGCCATTGTCAGCTCGATTACATCTCCCAAACTGAAAACCGGCCTGATAGACCGCTTCTTGATTTCTGCCCAGTTAGGAAAACTCCAGCCGCTAATAATTATTAACAAAATTGACCTGCCTAAACCCGCAGAATTTGAAACCGTATTCTCGGCCTATAAGTCGCTGGGCATTGAAGTTTTCCCGACATCGTGCGAGACGGGGGAGGGAATCCAAGACTTGAAGCAAGCAATGCGGGGGTACAAGACAATCCTGGTCGGTCATTCGGGCGTAGGCAAATCTTCGATAATTAATCAGTTAGTACCGGGGCTTGATCTGAAGACGGCAACTATTTCGAAATCGACCAACCGCGGCAAACATACTACTGCCCATATTGAATTGTTTGAACTGCCTTCGGGAGGATTTTTGGCAGATTCGCCGGGGTTAAAAGTAATGGGAATCTGGGACGTAGAGAAAGGCGAGCTGCAGTATTATTATGCGGAGTTCGAAAAATACAACGGCACCTGCCGTTTCAAAGATTGTGCCCATATCCATGAACCGAACTGTGCTGTCAAGCAGGCTCTGGAGACGGGCGAGATAGAAAAATTCCGCTACGAAAACTATCTGGCCATATTGGAATCTCTTTAACAGGCGATATAGCTAATTGGGTCGTCACCCTGAGCCTGCACTTGTCCTGAACGAAGCTGAAGGGTCGAAGGGCGCGAAACATGTATCTGTTTCGAGCTTCTCGCAGGCGACTTCAAAAACCGATTCTGACTTAACATTCCCTCCTTTTAATTCATAAACTGAGCTTGTATCTTCCTGGCTATGCTTGAAGAACTTGTTGGAAAACTAAAAAACTGCTCAAAAGTGGTGGTATTGACCGGAGCCGGCATCTCGGCCGAATCAGGCGTGCCGACCTTTCGCGGAAAAGAAGGCCTCTGGGGGAAATTCAAACCGGAGCAGCTGGCCTCAATGGACGCCTTTATGTCCAACCCCAAAATAGTCTGGGAATGGTATAACTGGCGGCGGGAGTTGATTGCCAAGGTCAAGCCAAACGCCGGACACGCCGCTTTAGTGAATCTCGAAAATATGATCGATGAATTTACCCTGGTAACACAAAACGTTGACAATTTGCATGAGCTGGCCGGTTCCAAATCAATTCTTGAGTTACATGGCAACATTTACAGGAATAAGTGTATGGACTGCAGCGCTTTATATGAAGATGAAGGAGATATAGACCCTGCACAGATACCGACTTGTTCTCTATGCAAAGGCAAAATCCGACCCGATATAGTCTGGTTTGGTGAAATGCTGGATCCGGAAATCATAAACGCCGCTTTTTTGAAAGCAGAAGAAGCCGAACTGTTTTTTGTAGTGGGAACTTCGGCTTTGGTCCACCCGGCGGCAACTCTTCCGATTGTAGCCAAGCAGCACGGCGCTATTCTGGTCGAAATCAATGTGGAGAGAACAGCTCTTTCGGATCTGGTCGATTTTCACTTTACAGGGAAATCCGGTCAGTTTTTACCGAAACTGGTAGAGCTGCTAAAAGAGCAGGTTTCGACTTAAAATTTATTGATGAAGCCGGTCAATACCAATATTGTATAAGCTAATGCCAAGCAAAATGACTAAACCAATAAATATGCCCGGGAAAAAAACTACATATCTGTTTATGGTCTGCTGCCTGTTAATTTTGTCACAGGGCTGCGTCTATTTCAATACTTTCTACAATGGCAGAAAAGCTTTCAACGAGGCCGAATCGGCCAGAAAGCAATCTCAGTCAAGAGGGCGCCAGATCATTCAAAGCAAAAGATATCAGACAGCGGTTGATAAATCGCTTAAGGTAATCGAAAATCACCCCAACTCCGGCTACTACGATGACGCCCTGTATATTTTAGGAGTTTCATATTACTACCTTAAACAATACGGCAAGTCCGAGCGAAGATTACGCGAGCTAATGGCGAATTACCAGGACTCGAAATATTATGATGATGCAACTTTATACCTGGCCAAAACAAAATTGCTGCAGGAAGATGAGGATGATGCCACCGAAA
>JADFLZ010000315.1 GCA_022564135.1 Candidatus Zixiibacteriota bacterium | reverse complement strand
TAACAAGTATCAGCCCTTTAACGACGGTGTTCTCTTAGGTTCTGAAATGAGACTGAGATTTGAGCTGCCCGGTACGCCTTTTAAGTTTACAGCTATAATTGACCTGCTTCTTAAAAGAGAAGACGGTACCATCGAAATCCGTGATTTTAAGACTGGCAATAAAATCTACAGCCACACCGAAAAAGGCTTCTACTACCAGATGGGCTTGTACCGCTTAGCATTACAAGCGACTCACCCGCAATACGAGAATGTAGAGCTGACCCATTTCTATCTGCGCAAAGATGAAATTGTCAGATACCAAATGTCCGCCGATGAGCTTGATGTAGTCGCGGGCGAATACCGAAACGCCGTGCTGCAAGTTCAGGACGCTGCCCGTCTGGGCAACTATAACCCCAAAGAAGGTCACTACTGCAGCTACTGCGAATATTTTCAGCATTGCCCGGCCAAGATTCATCAGCGGCTGATGAGTGATGACGGCTCTGAGTTTGCAGATTTAGATGAAATCGAACGCGGCAAGAAGGCCAGAGAAATTGCCGATCGTTATGTCAAGTTACACACCAAGAATAAAGATATAAAATCAGAGCTTGATGCAACTAAAGCAGAGATGGTGGAGATAGGCAAAATTACCGGATTGACTTCGTTTGAGGCCGATGGTGCATCTGTCAAAGTTTCTATCAAGCAGACCGAAAAGTTCGTTACCAAAACCGAAAGCGCCGAGGACTTTGCCGAGCTGGTCAGCAAAATCCGTGAGCTGGGCTACGACGAGTATATGACAGTCGACACTACCGCCCTCTTAAAAGAAGCCTATTTGAAAAAACGGCTGCCCGAAAACGAACTTGAGATATTGAAAGAGTTTATCCGCCTAAAAGAATCTGCATCGGTGCGGGTGAATTACAAAAAGCCGGGGGAAAATGAAAGTGGGAACTAGTCTAATTTGGAGTTGTGTCTGTCATTCCCGCGCATGCGGGAATCCAGCCGGTGATACGAGCTGTGCAGCTGCGCACTTAGTCTCACTGTTAAGTGTTCTACGCTTGCTAGTTGCAATACTAACAGTAGTTTCATCTTCTATTGCTTCGGAACTAATATCGCCGATTGATACCCCCAAGGACGCTATTTCACAAACATTTGCCTACATAGGAGTTGATAAAAAGCTTCAGATTATAAAAGAGATAAGTGACCCTGTCGTTACTTTACTTACTATGGCTGAATCATTAACACCTTTTCTTTCAAGTACTGTTATCGGAAGGAAAGCATGGAAATTGGATTTTGAAAAGTTAATATTCAGCGCCAAAGGCTACGAATTATTGCAAAGTGAAATAAGGCCAATGACAATGACTGTAATAGTTGATTCAGCCACAGGGAGATTATTCAAAGTTTCTTTGGTTGTTATCAACGATAGTGGGTTAGCTATTGAAAAACCGAGTGATAGTTCTGCTGAAAGGCAGTTGGCTGCGGCTCGAGAAATAATAATTGGATTTCCAGATGAAAATCCAGCAATCTCATTTCTTGAAGCTCTGAAAAAATGTTACGGAGATTTCCTGTCTGCCAGGGAAATTGAAGCTGATTATATACAGCACTCTCACCTTCAGAGTCCAACGAGAGATGTATGGAGTATACACCTTTATGGTCTACCTCCAAGACTCGTCAGACCTGGAAGCGATATTCCTGTTGAGCAGCGTAATCACATGAGAACGGTTATCGACGAAAACACGGGCCAAATCCTCTTTTCAACTAATCTTCCCCAACCAGTCGAATATTAGCCGGGTCGCCCACCGCTTGCGGCATGGTCCCGAGTAGTCGCGGGGTGGGATCTAAACATACGAAATCAAGTGTCTCAATTTTGCTGCTCGTATTTAGTGCTGGATTCCCGCCTGCGCCCCTCGGCTTCGCTCGGGACTAAAGCGGGAATGACGGAAAAAAAGATGGATTCCAGCCTGCGCTGGAAAGACATAAGGCTCAGGGTGACTGCAAGAAAGATGGATTCCAGCCTTCGCCCCGTGATTACACGGGACTAAAGCTGGAAAGCCAAGATAGTGAAGCACTAATAGATCTGTAACTTTTCTGATTGTTCTGCGTAATCTAATCTGATACTTTTTTAAGCCTGATTCAAAATTAATTTTGAAAGGATACTATCCTTATGAGACCAAATACAATTAAAGACAGCCATCAATCTACGAGGAAGGTGCGCGGACAAGTTATGATATTCGCACTTGCCTTTGTTTTCTTTTTGCTTGCAGGCCAAAGCTCTATTATGGCACAGATTCCGGACAAATTTGAGAACCTTAAAGTTCTTCCACAGGATATCACGAAATCCAAATTGGTCAGTATTATGAAAAAATTTACTTCCGCCCTTGGTGTTCGCTGCGTGAATTGCCACGTCGGTGATGCCAGCAAAGGATTTTCCAGCTTCGAATTTGCATCGGATGAGAAAGAACTTAAGACCAAAGCGCGATTCATGCTTGACATGGTCAAGCAGATAAACAGTGAGTTACTGGTTAATCTCAATACATCGGAGCGGGAGAAACTTGAGGTTCAATGTGTGACCTGCCATCGCGGTCAAAGAAGACCGGTACTAATCGGTGACACGCTAATGTCGGCTTATAGCAACGGAGGTATCGACACGCTGGTGGCAGAATTCAAAAAGCTGCGCGAAAAATATTACGGCAGCCATACCTTTGATTTTGGTGAGAGAGTATTAATTCGCATCGGCTCACAAATTCAGGCCTTAGGTGATATGCCTGGCGCCATCGGAGTCTATCGCTTAAACGCTGAGTACTTTCCCGAATCCTCGCAGAACTTTGCACAACTTGCTTTCGCCCATTTGGAGATGGGTGATACAACAAGCGCAGTGGAAAATCTTGAAAATGCTGTAAAGTACTCTCCAGAAGTTCCCTGGTTCAAGATGCAGCTGGATAAGCTGAAAGGTAAATGAAGAAGCTTTAGAATGAAAGATAGAAAGATGGATTCCCGACAACGGCACTCCCCTCGACTTCGCTCGGGACTAAAGCGGGAATGACAGGAATTAAAATGTCGGAAAAGATTGATTCCTGCCTGCGCAGGAAAGATAAATAGGGGAAATGACAATAGTTGAACTTTAATCTTGGTAAAGCGGCAGATGAGGACACGCCATAGGCGGCCGCCCACGTGCTTTGAAATTACTTCGGGGTTCGGATTACAAAAACAGGGATAATCTCTTGCTTTTTTCTCTGGTCTAAGGGGATAGTATCCGGCGGATCGGTCTGCTGAATTCTGTCGGCTACTAACATCAGACTATTGTTCGGAGAAGTTGTGGCAGTATCAACTACCAGTTTTTCCATGGGGCTGCCGTCCAACGATGAAACGTAAATTGTCACCAGCCGGCCGCTTCCGGGCGCCAGAGTTTTGTTGGTTGGTCCTAAATTAGCAACCATACCCAGAGTAATACATTGAATCGCCGTATCCGGCCGGAAGATTTTCATGGTAAAGTGGTCAACCCGGCCGCCGGTATAAATCGCCGAGTCACCGACAATTTTCACAGTTCCGCAGTTCATTTTAAGAGGTATTGACATGCCGCCAATAT
>JADFLZ010000314.1 GCA_022564135.1 Candidatus Zixiibacteriota bacterium | reverse complement strand
GGCAGCGGTTCGCTCTGGTGATTTTCCGGAATAAGAAAACGCGCCTGCTCGAGCCCACCGGAGACAGAGTCAAACTGCTGATAAAGCATCTTCAGCGGACTCTCCTGAACCAGTTCCATACGGTTCAAAAATCCGGGCGGGGCGTTCCAGTCCGGTGAACTCAAAGCCAGAGCTATCCAGCCAAACAAGGTCTGCGGAGAACCGGACTCTAATTTAGACAGGAAACTTTTCGTCTCATCTACCGACAGACCTGTCCCGGCTGCCGCTTTGCCCAATGCTGTCGGCAGCCACTTGTTACTTGCCGAAGTTTCTTTTATTAAAGAGAGCTCCTGCAGAGTCTCAAGTATTGAGTCAAACTCCGGTTTGCTATTTTGATTACTATCGTCTCCGGCAGTATAAAAAGTTGCCGCATAAACCCGGTTAAGACTGCCGGTGTCGTCAGCTAAGCCAGAGCAGATGATATCAAGTACCCAGTCAATCAGAGGAATGCCTGCAAAAGCAGACTCGACCGGCTTTGGTTTGTCTACTGCGATGTAGTTCTTCCACAGGATTTCTCTTTCTAAAGCGGAGTGCGCTAAAACAACTGCTTTGCCCGGCTTGCTTTGGCGGCCATGACGGTGCCGTCCGGCCCGGCCGGTCATATTATCAAACTCGGCCTGGCTTATAGGAATCAGCGAGGGACGACGACCGTAACGCGGCGAAATATATTTGACTGTCTCCAGATAAACCGTGTCGGCAAAAAGATTGACCCCCATGGCCAAAGTGGTAGTCGAAAACAAAACTTTTACTTCCCGATTACGAAAAGCATTTTCGACAATCTCTCTTTGAGTCGAAGTCAGGTCGGAATTATGAAAGGCTATCCCCCGCCCCAGCGCCTGACGCAAAGTACGGTTTAAGGACGAGGGCTCTTCTTCGCTCAGACGCTCGATAGCATTTTTGGCTTCAGTCCAGCCGCCACTTGCAGAAACAGCAGCAGCCAGTTTGAAAGCATATTCGACTGTCTCAGCCCGGGATTTTAAGAATACCAATGTCTGGCCGCCGGTGGTGGACGGAGTCCGACCAGTCTCTGCTTTTATCTGCCGGACAAAAGCATCAAACGGTTTTTCGTCTGCTGTGGCTGTTATAAACGGCTCGACATTATCAACACCGGTGTTGTAGGAGCGGTTATAAAAAAGCCCCTCGGCTGCCACCCCGCGGATTAAATCAACCGGCCGGGCGGTCTCCTCCACCAGGGCCGCCCCCAGCCAGTCCGCTAACTTTCCCGCCGAAACAGCGCTGTCGCCGATTACCGCCGAGAGACCTATAACTGTCAGTTTATAATCAGAAGCTGCTATCTTTGTCAAAAGCCGCTCCAGGACAGTTCCTCTGCCCGGTTCAGCGATAGTCTGGATTTCGTCAACAACCACTAAGCCGACGTTTACCAGACTATCCAGCGCCGAAGTTAAGAGAAGATCAAATTTTTCATATACTGCCACAGCTATATTGTATTTGCTGTCGCGAAAGAGTGAGTCATTTTCGGGATGGTCGGAGGTGACTATGATTGTTTTAACGCCCAGCGGCTCGTAGGTCTTTTTAAGCAGGCGATAGTTTTCCTCGGCCAGTGAACGCAGCGGAAAAAGCAGAATGCTTTTCTTGCGCTCGGTCAGAGTTTTGACTGCGGCCATTTCGGCGCAAAATGATTTGCCGGCCGAGGTTGGCGCTGAGATTAGCATATTAGACCTCTGGGAGCTGCTGTCGTCTCCCTGATTACCCAGAAGACCCTTACGGATTGCCCTCGACTGTACCGGCAGTAACATCTCGCCTTGTCTTTCTTTCCAAACACTTATCACTCTTTCAGGTATTCCCCATCTATAGAGTTCGTTTACTTTCATTTTCTACCCCTACTCCCTGCTTAATTTGAGCCACTACACTACTTCAAAAACCCCTTCTAATTCTGGCTGCCCTTCCCCGAAGGCGACCTTATTTCGCTGGCCTTGCTGTAAGCCCCATACGACGCGCAGCGGAAAAATAGCTACGCTATCCGCTATTGTGGGCGGCAGACGCCCTCGTCTGCCCCTTGCTGACCTACACCAATCAGCCGCAGCCACACGAGCTGAAACCGCAGGTCATACAGAGCAAACAGCCCCCCTGACGGACCATGCCGTTGCCGCAATCCGGACAGCTGGCAGCGTTGAAATAACTGAAACTCTCGTCCGAAAGGATGCTGCCCAAACTGACAAAAGTGCTTGAGCCGTAATCTTCGTGGATTTCAGCCGGATGTGCATCGCCAGCTAATTGATTTTGATTTGCTTGCATTAGAGCTACCTCTTTTTCGATAGTGCCCGGCAGATGTCCCCATCTGCCGTTCGATGCTTTGTTCTGCGGGGTCTTGTCCCGGCCTTGGTCGGAATGTGACCCTGAGACCTGTTTTTTCTGCTAATATTCAGGTAAAACCACGATACTGCACATTTGTGCAGGTGTCAAGCGAAAAGGTGAGAAATATCAGATTTTTTTGAGTAGGTCGAAACCTCACGTACTCGGAACGGTTTCGACAATAATTTGTAGGGTACCATGGCCCTTTAGTGGTTCTGCCCTACTTCCTACTAATCAACGGCTCGTAGGTTCGAGTCCTAGCTGGGGAGCTAATCTTTCGTTATCTAACGAGTTGCAAGAATCTTTGTTCGTTCTCTTCATAATAGTAAGTGTGTGAGATGACCGGAGGGCTCTTGGATTGAAACTGACATCTCTCTTTTGGATTATTTTTAACTAGCCACGAGAATTTACAAAGCAGTAATAATTGAGTAAATTGTATTTGGAAAGGTGAAGTCCCAAACCTAGGAGAAATATTGGCAAAACTGAAAACAATCATTCCTCTTCTTGTCTCGGTACTCTGTTCAAATCATTTGGCTGCAGCTACTGAATCGAAAGACAGATTCCCTGATGTAGTTCAACCTTCAGTGATAACAATTCAACGGCTGGATTCACTCGGAAACCCTTATCATTGGGGAACAGGATTTCTGTGGTTTAATAATGAGGATAAATGTAATGTCTTAATTACAAATAGGCATGTATTAGAACCACTTGACGAAAATGGTAATAAAATTCAATTAAAAGAAGTATATGTTAAAACCAATATTACTGAAGAACTTAAAGAGCCCTTGAAACTACAAAAAAATGCTTGGGGAGTTTTTCGAATTCCCTTAAGAGATAGTAATGTCATTTATTGGACGGGTCACCCCAATCCAAATATAGATATTGCTGCTATGTATTTCCCGCCTCTAGACTCACTCCATCGCAAACTCTTAAAGATCAGTAATGCACTATTCATTCCAAAATCATTGAGACTTGCATTTGATAGTTTAGAGTTGGCAGATCAAGTGTTGTTTTTTGGATTTCCTCTGGGTTTGGGCACAGAATCCAACCCTCGTACGTTTATTCGTTATGGAATGATTGCCAACATTGATTTTGAGAATAAGAGCTTTTATCTTGATGCTCAAGTGTTTGCAGGAAGCAGTGGCAGCCCAGTAGTACACACGGGTCTATCGTTGGGAGACATAGGTAATTCTCAACGATAGACCCGTG
>JADFLZ010000313.1 GCA_022564135.1 Candidatus Zixiibacteriota bacterium | reverse complement strand
CTAACAATTCCTTCAATTTCTTCAAGTCCTTCGGATCACTTAGCTGTTGATATTCTAAACATACGGCTTGAATCTTTGCAAATTTAACGTCTATCTCTTTCTTGACCTTGGGGTCTTCTAATTTTTTTGGATCAAGTTTTTTCCACATTAGTTAAGCTCCTTCATTACAACATTCTCTAGGCATCTACGGAGTAACTACATGCCTTCAATTCTTTCATTTGACTTATTGTAGGTCAGGATCCCGCCTCCTTGGCGTGGTCCTGACGGCTTTATTCTCCAAATCCAACCTTGTTGCTTACTATTTCCATTACTCCCCAATCAGGCTGATAATATCCTTCTGCCAAATAATTTCGAATCGACGAATGCTCATATTCAAACGGGCTTCGCGTCAATCCATGCTTGACCGGATTATAATGTATATAATCCAAATGCTTTTTCAAATCATCTTCGTTACGAATAATATGATCCCAGAATCTGTGCTGCCAGACCCTGCCGCTAGTTAGTCCTAATTTTGAGCAATAGAGACCACAGAACTTCTGTTTAATACCTTTAATGATCCTTGAAATATCGCTTTGCATAGGGTCAATTATAAAATGAAAGTGGTCAGGAAGTATTGCCCAGGCATTTATTTCAAACTGAATCTTTGCTTTAGTATAATCAACCGCTTTCCAAAATTCATAAACGTTATCTACGAGAATAGGTATTCGATTTAGTGTTACACAAGTGATAAAGAAGTCTTTGCCATTCGAATTGTACCGACGGAGATTTGACACGTCTTTTTTTCTTTCGCATCTTAGTTTCGCGTCAGGACCACGCTAAGGAGGCGGGATCCTGACCTACAAGAACTTTCAATTTCATAATTGCGATAGAAAAATAAAATTGTCAATCACATTTAATTAGTCAGGACTACAAGAGTCCTGACCTACAATTGATTGTCGCTATTTACCACCACTCCCCCGCTCTCAAAACCAACCCCCCGGACCGGTTTGTTTTGTGCTTTAGGGTTGATGCAGGAAGCCGGCGCGCCAATCCGAGAAGGCAACGCACCAGGTGCGCTTTTTTTATCATTCAATTCTGCTGACAAATATAAGCTGTCACCTGATATATTAGTGACTGTATTATCGCCGCAGTCTTCCCAGTAAAAAAAGATTTGTAGCATCGAGTCGGTTTCCAAATCTAACTTTGAGCTGTCGACATGGATAATAAGTTTCGCTATTGAGGCTTTTCTGTCAAAACCATAGCAGACCGCACGGACCGTGTCCCCGCCAAACTCAGCCATTGCCAATATCTGCCAGACTCCAGTAGGAGCCTCAACGGAAGTTTTAAAAGAGACATCGCGAGTGTTAAAAAATTTCCACCTGCAGGAATCCGGTATTTCTCCGGGGATGATTTCGATTATCTCCAGCGCCGGTGAATCAAAACCAATTTTGATATCAACTCCGCCGATAGGCTTGCCCGATGATTCGATGCTGATATCGACGGTATCGATTAGTTGTCCCAAAGAATATGATTCAGTTTCAATCGTGATTTTATAGTACGGCCTATCAGCCATAGTGGAATCTGCTGCAAAAAGATTACCGGAAGCTAATATCAATATCAGAAATAAAATGCCGGGGATATTGTTTCTATTAATAAACTTAGTCATAACAATTATTGAGGGGCAGACGAGGACGTCTGCCGCCCACTAATATATTCTGTTTTTAGTAGTCTTATCATCCTGTTTGAAATTACACAAAAAAACCCGCCATATATAGCTGACGGGTTTTTTTAGGTTCAAAATTTTCTATTCTTTTTTTGTCGCGGGTGCTTCTTTGACAACCTTGAAAGTATACGGCCCGCCCCATTCGGGATAGTGCGCCGTCTGATTAGGACCGGCATAAAGCCATTTTCCGCTCGGAGGCCAGTAGCTGGAATCTATGACAAATGTGCCCGTGGTTGGAATCATCAAATCCAGCGAAAGCTGTTTTTGCTTTTTGTGAGCTTCGTATGATTTTTTGATACATACTCCGCCAAAGCCGATGGTATCAGCCAGTTTTCCATCCCAGTTTCTTTCGACAACAAAAATACCCGACATATCCCAGATAGAATTATCTTCCCAGCCATTGTATGCTTTGATGTCACCGAGATCATTGATGCCTTTGCCGCTGTCGGCAATATGGACAATTTCTTTGATGTCGTCTGATTTCAGACAGAAGCCGATTGTAAACCCGAGCATCGTAGTATCATTGGTAAAGTAAAAATCGGCCGAAAACGGTTTGCCGGCTATAATCGTGCTGTCGTTAAGCGCCCCTTCGCCTGAAATCTGAACGCTGATTGAGGCGCTTTGAACTGAGCCAATAGTCAGTATCAGTCCTGATACAACAAGGGACAGAAGTTTAAGTTTTGACATTTTCTTCTCCTAAATTTCTTATGGAAACTGGTAGTTATTTCTCTGTCGGATATTGATTGTTCTACAGAAATTAGTATGGATTGTTCCTTCTGTCAACAGCCGATATTGCCGGCGCCAGAACTGCCAGATATGGGCATTAAAGCGGTAACACCAGGCCATCTTCGGCAATCGAAACGTTTGACAGCCCGCTCTTGCTAATAGCCTGTCTGATCTGTTCTACTTCTTCGGGCGACCCCAGATGTGTCAAAATATAGCGGCCGACATTATATTTTCCGGAGACCGACAAAAATTCTTCAATATCAATATGGGTTGTTTCAATTATTGCATAGTCGTTGTTATTTAAATATTTAGTGACATCTTCGAATTTCCCTAAATCGGCCGAATAAAAAAGTCGTTTGCCTGCAAGCTCTATTTGAAAACAATGGCACTGCATCTTGTTGGGGATATCAAGCCCGCCGATATTTTCAGCGTACTTTTTCAGATGACTTGTGCTATAGGCTTTGAGAATGAAATCGTTATCGAATTCAAATCCGGCTTCGTAGCCGATAAGTTTAAGCTCAAACGGCATTCTCTTTGGAAAAAGATAAACAGCATAAAGATACTGCCTGAATATTTCAACAAATTCCGACGGCAGATAAACATCGAGTCTGTCTGTCCGCCCATTTAGATCAATCAGCTGAATAAACAGCGAAAGTTCACAGACATGGTCTGAATGGGTATGGCTGATAAATATTCTGTCTACTTTAAGCGGGTCAGCGCCTGTTCTCAAAAATGAACTGGTGACCCCACCGCCACAGTCTATCAGGCTGAGGCTGTCGCCAACTTTCAGAAGATAGCCGGAACTTGACCTGCCGGCTTGTGGAAAACCGGACGATGATCCCAGAACTGTAAATGAATTTATCGACATATTAAAATCGCAGCGGCTGAATCTAACTGAACGCTTTGGAAATACGCTGCACCGCCTCTTTACAGTCATCTTCTGAAACATCCAGATGGGTAACAAAGCGTATCTTAGTCTCACTGTAGGCTACCGCTCTGATACCTATTGACGCCATCTTTTCAATTACCTCAGCTGCCTTGCTTTCTGATTTCAAATATATGGCAACTATGTTGGTCTGCACTTTTTCCATATCAACTTCAAAAGTGTCCAGAGCGTTTAAGCCTTCGCCCAGAAT
>JADFLZ010000312.1 GCA_022564135.1 Candidatus Zixiibacteriota bacterium | reverse complement strand
ACTGAGGTGGTGGCCGAGCCGACTTCGGAGATGCCCGCTCCGACTTTTACATTCCCGAACATCTTTGCAGAGTCCTATATATTTAAATTTTTCCCCAACGATATCGGCGAAGAAAACATTGCTATTGGTTTCGACACGCCCGGCAGCGAAGATACGTTACCGGCAGGTCTGGCTGTGATAGATAGAGAAGAGTATAAGCTGAAAAGGCTGCATCTTTATTATCAAAACCCGGACGGTTTCAAACGCTTAACCCGCTCCTACCTGCTAAAAGAGCAGCACGGCTTTATCTTTGCTGATTCGATCTGGGAGCTTTATGCCAAGCACGGGGTATTCTCAACCGAATACTACCGGCTGGATACAGAAATTGGGCCGCTGCAGCTGATTAGATAGAAAAAGAATTGGCAGGTTGCAGCAGCCTTTTCTGGTTGACTAAGAGGCAGGATTGCCTTGTTATTGCAGTTAAATTATGAAGAATATCGAAGAAAATCTCAAAGCCCGGATTTTAGAAACCCCTGAGCGGATACCTGTCCATGTAGCCATCATAATGGACGGCAACGGCCGCTGGGCCGCTCAGCGTAATCGTCCCAGAACTTTCGGGCATAAAGCCGGAGTTGATGCTGTCAAAAAAGTTGTCCGGACGGCCAGTGAAATTGGCGTCAAGTATCTGACGCTCTATACCTTTTCAAGCGAAAACTGGAGCCGGCCGGCTACCGAGGTCGCCGCCCTGATGCAGCTTTTGACGCGGACTACCAAAAATGCCATCAATGAATTGATCGAAAACGATGTCAAGCTCATCACGATCGGCCGCATTAATGGTCTGCCGCAAAAGAAGCGGGAAGTTATTCTGGAAGCGATCGAGCGCACCCGCGATAATAAAGGTCTGGTTCTTAATTTAGCTCTTAACTACGGCGGACGTTCTGAGATTCTTGACGCGGTCAAAGCGATCGCTAATTCGTCACGGGCAGGGCTGCTTGACATCAAAGATATTACCGAAGAGCTTTTCTCCAGATTTTTATACACGGTAGACCTGCCCGATCCTGATATGCTGATCAGAACTTCGGGCGTAAAAAGAATTTCGAACTTTCTGCTGTGGCAGACCAGCTACACTGAGCTTTTTATTACCGACGAACTCTGGCCGGATTTCGGCCGCAAAGAATTGTTCGAAGCCATACTCGACTACCAAAAACGCGAACGCCGATTCGGAAATCTAACTGCCCGCAACAGCGCATGAGCAAAAATATGCTGACCAGAATACTGGTGGCAGCCGTGGCCATACCGGCAATCCTCTGGATTGTCTACCAGGGCGGGAATTGGTTTCTGGGCATGATATTTATTTTTGCTGCTATTGCTTTCGGCGAATTTCTTTATCAGGAAAAAATTAAACTAAGCAGCATTATCTATTGGCTGGCTATTACTACTTTCGTGCTCTTGTTTCTGACGGTTGCCGGCGTTATAACAAGCGACGACCCCGGCCGGAACGCTTCCTGGGTGATTATCGAAATAATCAGCTTCTTTTTAGTATCAGGCATGCTGCTCAGTATGGGTAAAGAATCACCAAGTGAATTATTCGCCCGGCACAGCCGGCTGGTCTGGGGGCTGCTTTATATCAGTCTGCTTTATCCGACAGTCTATCTGGTGGGTAAGGGAGTGGGTCAGTTTCACGGTGGTGACAGCATGCTGCTTTTGTTCGGTATTTTATGGGTGGGGGATACCGCCGCCATGCAAATCGGGAGAATTTTTGGCAAGACAAAACTGGCGCCGTCGGTCTCACCGAACAAAACTGTCGAAGGATTTTTTGGCGGTTTGGTCGGTGCTGCGGTTGTTGCAGCAATATTGTATTACTGGAAATTTTCGTTCATGAACGTCTCTGATATGTTTGTAATCGCTATCGGCTGTTCGATTTTCGGGCAGCTGGGGGATTTGGTGGAATCAATGTGGAAACGATCGCTCGACATCAAAGATTCGTCGGGGATTATTCCTGGTCATGGGGGAGTGCTGGACCGCTTTGATTCGCTTTTGTTTGCGGCGCCGTTTATGTATGCTTATCTGACTTTAATTTCGCAATGAAACTGCTGGATTATATATTTGCTGCCCGGCCGATGCTGCTTTTGCCGGTCTGGTCAATTTTTTTAGTGGCACTGCACTACCATCATGAGCTGGCGGAAAAGACGTTCAGCTGGCCTGATCTTTTAATTTTAGCATGTCTCACTATTTTAACTGCCGGCGCCTATTACATAAACCAGGTTTTTGATTTTGAATCAGACAAGTTAAACAGCAAGCTCGGTTTTCTACAAAGGCGACTGGTCAGCGCCGGAACTCTGATGGCAATGTATATAATCTTTTCTGTGTTAGCCTTATCGTTTGCTGTTTTTATTTCGACGGCTCTGTTTATTATCTTTCTGCAGCTGCTTTTGTTTTCATTCATTTATTCGGCGCCGCCACTTAGACTAAAAGACAGGCCAATCTCCGGACTTTTTGCCAACGCTTATTCGTTTGGCTTTTTGATACCAATTTCAGTCATGCCTTTTATTACTCAGCACAATGCCGGACTGTTAGGCTGGGATAATCCGCTCTATTTTTTCCTGTCAGTATTGGGTGTGCATATTCTGACTACGATTCCAGATAAAACGGGAGACAGGGCCACAGGCAAGAAAACTATCGGTGTAATACTTCCGCTGAGGGCAGCTCTGTTTATGGCATTGATTTCATTTGCAGGAGCAGCGCTTGTCGCACATTACTCCAATTTTCTGCTGCTTATGATAATTGCTGTAATTTCGGCAGCTTTGACTCTGACAGCGCTCTTAACCTCGAATCTTCAGATAATACTGGCAGCAGCAAAAATCCCGATTCTGCTTTTGACACTACTGGCCGGATATTTTTACCCGATTTACTTTTTGTTTGTTGTTGCCTTGCTCTTTTTGACGCGGGCATATTATAAAAGAAGATTTAATGTCGTATATCCCGGGTTGAGTTGATGAGAATAAGTAAAGCAATTTTATTATTCATGATTTTTGTGGTTGGCTGTTCGCCTTATCCTCGTTACCGGACAGATGGCGCCACCCAGCCGCACCAGCCGGCGGTGAAATCGAGCAAGCAATCGATAAATCAAAAAATAAAATTCGGGCAGATTCTGCAGTCATATCTCGGCCGCCCGTATCTGGGCCGTTCCAAAACAGATCCGGGACTGGACTGCTCGCTTTTTACCAGTGAAGTTTACAAGAAATATAACAGGACCCGGCTGCCCCGAACCGTGGCCAGCCAGTTTAAGACCGGCAAACCGATAGCCAGACACAAGCTCAAGTTCGGCGATTTAGTGTTTTTCAAAACCGACCGCAAAAAAGTGTCCCATGTCGGTATCTATATGGACTACGATGAATTTATACACGCTTCCTCTTCAAACGGTATCGTAATCACCAGCATGCACAACAAATACTGGTCAAAAAGATATATTGGCGCCCGCAGAGTTGTTGAATAGTTAAACTTTTTTTGGTTACTTTAGATCTGATGCCAAAAACTGAATCGCCGCTTCAAAAGAAACTGCAAACACTGCCGGATTCACCGGGGGTCTATA
>JADFLZ010000311.1 GCA_022564135.1 Candidatus Zixiibacteriota bacterium | reverse complement strand
GTTCCAGCCATGGTAATCATCAATATAACCGTTGCCGTCGTCATCGATGCCATTGCCGGGAATCTCTAATTCGTTTTTCCAGAATAGAAGGTCGGTGTGATTCAAATCAAAGCCACCATCTATAACGGCTATAACAATTTCATCTCCCTGGACAGTGGTATCGCCAGTGGCAATATCCCAGGCTTCGGGTGCATCAATATCGGCGTCAACCACCCCTCCCAGTTGGGCGGTATTATGAAGTGCCCATTGGTTTCCAAAATTTGGATCATCAGGAAAAGTCGACCTGAGAGATACTTCATGATTAAACTGGGCGATGGCTACTTCGTTGTGATTAGAAACAGAAGCAAGCAGAGTTTCGTCTCCTGTCGATTTTGCAACCAGTGTGTCATATTCATAAAGCCAGATATTGAGCCTTTTAGAAAGCAGTTTTTTGGGTACAAGATTAAGTGTCTGAAAATCTTTTGACAGCAGTTCTGGCTGGGAATCATCAAACAGCTGAATAATAAGTTCGCCGTAAATATAGGGTGAAGTTTCTTTGGCATTAGAACTTGACGTAATAGTCCAGCTAGTCAATATGACTACAAAAAGGAAGACAATATACCTGGTCTTAAACTCAGAGTTTCTAAAAGTGTACATCAATTGAGTCCGTTATTGGTAACCAACTTGTTGGCGGTAAGTAATTATGTGAAGAGCTCATGAGATTCCTCAAGTACAAGTTATTTAAATATATGAACTTGTAGATATTTGTCAATCAACAATATGCTCTTTTGTGATTGTTTTTTGTTGAAGCTTATAAATGAAACAGAACCCCTTTGAAAGTAACAATGTTCCGTCAGAACTAGTGTTTTTCCACAAAGTTTCAAATTGTCCTGTTTTGTGATTGAGTCCAGGCCACTGACTAGTTAGATTTATGTCATGTCTTTACAAACTTCTAGGACTGAGCTGAAATTTTACCCGGTCACAGCTAGACGCTGGAAAGATTTTGAATTGCTTTTTGGCAAAAACGGCGCCTGCGGCGGCTGCTGGTGTATGCATTGGCGCCTTAAACAATCTAAGTACGACAAGCAAAAAGGCTCGGGGAACAGGCGGGCGATGAAAAAACTGATTGAAAGCGGCAAGCCTCCCGGAATAATTGGTTACATAAACAAAGAGCCTGTTGCCTGGTGCTGTGTTGGTCCGCGTGAAGATTTCTCGAAGTTAGAACGTTCGAGAACACTCAAGCCAATCGATGATAAACCGGTCTGGTCTATTCTGTGTCTGTTTGTTGCTAAATCTTTTCGTAATGCCGGACTTTCTTCTCAAGTCGTAAAAGCGGCCGCTGATTATGCTTTTTCAAAAGGAGCTACAATAGTCGAGGGCTATCCTTATGTGACAGGCCACAAGAAATGGGCCGACCCGTTTGTGTTTACCGGGCTGGCGTCATCGTTTAAGAAAGCGGGATTTAAAGTCGTTGCAAAACCATCTGAGAGCAGACGGGTTGTAAGACTATTTATATAGAGCTGCGGTTCTTCAACATCAATTACAAGGTCCCGGCGCAGGTCCGCCGCGGAAAATAACATCAATAATAAATGTCAGATCGAGAATCGTGGCAGATCGTCCGTCAAAGTTCAAGTCAGCTTCCTTGGGGCATGGCGGCGCCGGTCCGCCTCTGAAAATATTGTCGATCAGATAATTTAGGTCTAAGAAATTATTGTCTTCACCGAAACCGTCGATATTTCCACGAATTCCATTGCAACAGGTGTCTTCAAAAGATTGTGGAACGAAGTTCAGTATGTTTTTCAGACTGGTGATAGAAGATAATGGGTCGAAACCCTGACCGACGGCAATCTTGACCAGAATTTGCTGGGTGTCATTTGGGGCAAAATCGAATGGACCGAATGACGCAAACATGCTTCTGTCAGAAGAATTAATATCCAAATCACCTGTACCTGCCACTGGGTCGCCGGGACGCATATATCTTGTTCCGTTTGCCAAAGGAACACCCCCGGCGTAGGCGTCAAGCCCGTTCATGAATTGATAGGTCCAACGTGGGGAAACCGGAGAGCCCGGATTTATCAATTTGAAAAAGGAATACATACTAAGGTTTTTGTAATCTGGGACTGGCTGGCCATTTACAAAGGCAGTATCACCGATTGACGGAGTGATCGGACCTTCAATCAGTTTTCCTCCAAAAGCGGGGACTTGTGCACCGTACTCGCTATCTGCGCCATCATTATAGCAAAAGAAAATATCGTTAAGCGTATCACAGCCAACAAAATCATCTCCGGCATTGCCCAGGTCAGGGTCAAACCATAGACTTATAAAGAACCCATTGTAAGTGTTGCCGCTGTTATTTATAAGTTTGTATTTGGAATAGACTGATAAATCTTCAGCTCCGGCAGTAACTGTAGGCGGGGGAGTAGCAGTGAACGTAAATGTGTCGATATCTATCTGATTAATAGTAGTTATTCTGAATACTGTGCCCTGCTCAGGCAAGTCTTGAGTAAACGGCGGGGCTATGCCACCGTTCCAATTGATGAGAACAGTTCGTGCCATCAACTCTGTACCGGGTCCTGAATAATTCGCAGCGTCAATTAGAATTGAATCTTCAAATTCCTGATAACCGGCCTCTCCCGGAGAACTATCCACAGGCATAAACCAATAGACCCAGTCAGTAAACGGATCATTGAAACCACCAGAAGCTGAGTGTTCTGTGGCAGGATCACCGACAACAAATCCTTGAGGTGCTGTTGCACTATCACCACATGATTCAAGATTAAAGGTTCCGCTTCTGCCATTGTCGCCCATCCACGGTATTAGCCGTACATCATCGCTGGTATCGTCCGGGGTGCCGACGCCAATACCCCACAATTCAAATGGAACCCAAATTGCGAGATCCTGATCAAAGGGATCCCAGGCATATCCTCCGCCAACTCCAGGGTTACTGTTTGAGCCGGTAAATCGCCATTCTAAGTCTAGCTTGCCAAGATTCGCTCCATCATTGTTCTGAGTTCGAAACACGCGACTGAGAAACGACGAGAAGCTACCTCTTGTACCAAAGGGTTGTGTATCGCCAGTATGAATTGCCCAATGTCCCGAACCTACTTGCTGTGAGTCGTCAGGATTTAGTGATGGAAATCCCTGAAATCCCAGTGCACCGGCTTTGGGCGGGCTAAGAGGTCCAGTGGCATTGGCCACTACTTCAAATGCCTCAAAAAGTTTATTGCCACTGGAAACATTTACTAGAAATCCGTCTGTTGCGGTCAGGTTACTGACATTTATTAACTGGTTCGCCAGAACGGTATCATTTAGAGTGGCGTTGATGAGATGCCAAACTGAGTCGGGAATTGAACCGTAGACTGTTGATACTTTGTAACTTTCTCCAGTTATTGCGTTTGCATCAACAATCTCAACTGTTACTACAGCCCCAGATGAACCGAGTTGAGTCGTTTCGAAATGTGTCTGGGTGGGTAGTTCCCTCACCAGTATCCGCCCAGACGGTGTGCTGAATTTCTATTCCAAGTCCGACCGCTGAGCTGGCATCGTTAATATGAACAGCGCTATTGGCGTCGTTATAAACAGACCAAAGAGTCTGT
>JADFLZ010000310.1 GCA_022564135.1 Candidatus Zixiibacteriota bacterium | reverse complement strand
ATAGAATTGAATGTCAGCGAGTTAGTCGCGAAGCTTGAACTGACAACCTTTGGTTTTAAAATTAAGTGCCGGGTCAGAATAAGTTTAGTCTTAGGTAATATCGCCGCAGAAAAACTGTAGTCCGGCTCTGTAAAAGGAGAAATCCAGGAAGTCGTTGTCTCAAAGCCTGCCTGAAAACCAATCTGCGCTTCAGCACGCTGATTGAGACAGACTACTACCGTCAGCCAGAAGAGTATTCGGCCACAGGAACGAATATGATGATAGATACCGTTCAAAAAATTATCCATGTTGTACATGCAATACCAAACAGTTATCTATCTCTCTATATATTCCTCCTAGGACTAAAATTGGCCGATTTGAATAACTTCTTCTTCAAGTAATATACCAAATTTTTCCGAAACGCGCTCCTTCATTATGTCCGCCAGCTTGCGAATATCTGAGGAAGTTGCATCACCTCTGTTTACTATAATATTAGCGTGCTTTTCAAATACCTGGGCACCGCCTACTTTTAGGCCCTTGCAGCCAGCCTGTTCCAGAAGTCTTCCGGCAGGGAGCTTCCCGTATTTTTCCCTGGGGTCGGGAATATTCTTAAAAAAACTGCCGGCACATTTTCCTTCAACTGGATGCTTTTTAGCTCTAATTGCAATAATTTCATCAATTTTGGACCTTATATCAGTTTTTTCTCCGGCAGAAAGCTTAAATAAGGCATCAATTACGACTTCATTGGACTTCTTCAATAGGGAGTCCCTATAGCCAAATTCGCAGTAGTTTGCATCAACTTTCTTAATATTTCCATCCATATCCACCAGGGTAATTTCCTTGATAATATCAGCTATTTCACCGCCGTAAGCACCGGCATTTCCATAGATGGCGCCACCGACCAAGCCAAAGATACCAGAAGCAAACTCCAGACCAGTCAACGAGTTATCAGCTGAAAAGTTTATCAAATCCATCAATTCTTCGCCGGCTCCACAGAATATGAGATTACTATCAATTAGCCGCAGCCCGGAAACATTAACTTTGATCATCAGCCCTTCAAAGCCGCAATCAGAAACCAGTAGATTAGAGCCGCCGCCAACAATGAAAAAAGGAATTTGCAAACGATGAGCGGTTTTGATTGATTCCGAAACTTCCTCTGCAGATTTAACTGTCAGGAAATATTTGGCCGGTCCGCCGGTTTTAAAAGTTGTAAAACGGCTCAAATCCTTAGCGAATTCAAGCTCCGGACCAAAATATTCAATCATCTCAGAGCGAGACAAACTCGGTTTAACTGTAAGATTTTCAACCATTTCCATGTACCTTATCAATATATCGACATTTCGGCGTCAAATCAACATAATTAAGGTTTGTAACCCTGTGGTCAGTAATCAATTAGCTTGAGATTTATACACCAGAAGTCGAATTTCTGCCCAAATTAAGTTGAGCTGCTTTCTTCTGAAGCAGGTTTTGAATTTTCCGATTTTGCCTCGGATTCGGTTGAGGAATCTTCTGCCGGAACTGTCTTCTTACTTTCATCAACAAAGTTCATTCTTAACTCATATAATGAGCGGCTGATGAAGCCGGCTTCTTCTTCTGACAGGTTGCCTTTCATTTTGGTTTCAAGCATGGCCAATATGTCGATGGTTGTCTGAGCGATAGTCAGGTCTCTTTCTACTTCACCTGTAACAGGTGAGACTACCTTGCCCATCTGCTGCATGGCGGCAGCTTTTAGTGAAAAGACTAACTGAAACAGATGTACGTTTATGTTTTCGGGATTGTTTGAGATATTATTTACTCCGATTTTTTTAAACTTACTACCGATGAATTTTATCCGCCGGTCAGATGTATTTCTTTGGCCTGGCTTATTTCTTCCAAGTGATTTTTAATATTAATATAATCATTCTTATTACCAAGTTTGTTTTCAGAGTCAAAAAGTCTACTTAAAAGTTTGCTCGACATTTCGATAAGTTTTTGGTCTCTGGCAATATTGGCAATGCGGAATTCCGGCAGCCCTGACTGGCGGGTGCCGAAAACTTCACCGGGACCGCGCAGGTCGAGGTCTGCCTCGGAAATTTTGAAACCGTCACTGGTCGAAACAAAATATTTGAGACGTTTGCCCGAAATATCCGAAGTTGTCGGATAGACAATGGCTACTACGATAGATTCTTTTTCACCTCGTCCCACCCGGCCTCTTAGCTGATGTAATTGTGACAGACCGAATCTCTCGGCGTGTTCAATTATCATTATCGAAGCGTTGGGATTGTCAATGCCGACTTCGATTACGGTAGTAGCAAAGAGAATATCGATCTTACCATTTTTGAACTGTTTTAAGGTTTTTTCACGAGTCGCCGGTCTTACCCGGCCGTGTACAATAGCAGTCCTGCAATCTTTGAAGACATCTGCCGCCAGTTCCTTAAACGACTCTTCCACAGAGCGCAGCTCCATCTTGTCTGAGCGCTCTATCAGCGGATAAATTATGTAAGCCTGTCCCCCTTTTTTAACTTCGTCCCGGACGTACTCATAAACTTTATCACGCGAGGTGCTTTTTCTCTGGACTGTGCGGATCGGTTTTCGCCCGGGGGGCATGGTTGTGATTGTTGAAATCTCAAGGTCTCCGTAAAGAGTAAGCGCCAGAGTTCTGGGAATGGGGGTGGCGGTCATCAAAAGCAGGTCGGGGTTGTCACCTTTGGCGTAAAGTTTACTGCGCTGCTCAACTCCGAAGCGGTGTTGCTCATCAATGATTACCAGACCAAGTCTGGAGAATTCAATGTAGTCATAGACCAGAGCGTGGGTTCCGAAAAGAACCTGGATTGAACCTTCGGCGCACTTTTCCGCAATTTCTTTTTTCTGTGCATCTTTGGTAGCCGACGATACCAATGCTGAAGTTATCCCCAGCTTTTTTAAAGCTTCGTTCCAGTTACTGAAATGCTGTTCGGCCAGAATTTCTGTGGGTGCCATGAAAGCTGTTTGAAGCTTATTTTCAGCGGCGTATATTGCCGAGACTATGGCGACTACCGTCTTGCCGCAGCCGACATCTCCCTGCAAGAGACGGGACATCGGCTGCTTTGATTGCAGGTCAGAAAAAATTTCAGAAATTACTTCTGTCTGGCCGCTGGTCAGTTCAAAGGGAAGTGAGCTGTAAAACTTTTCAGTCAATTGTCCCGGCTTTTTGAAACTATGTTTTTTTCTGATTTCACTCTTTCTCTCTTTTCGTCTGAAGACAAGATACTGGAAGGTGAGCAGTTCATCGAAAGCCAGCCGCCTGCGACAGCTGTCAATATTCTCGCGGTCATCAGGATAATGTATCTTTTCAATTGCCGGAAATATCTCCATCAGCCCAAACTCGCTGCGGACTTCTTCGGGCAGGAAGTCTGCCAGTTTTTCGGTTAGATTTGCAAATATCAAATTCGTCAGATAACGTATGGCTTTGCTCGACAGACCGACTTGATTGAGATTAGCTGTTTGGGGATAGACCGGTATAATGCGGCCGGAGTGTATGAGCTGGTCGCTGTCGTCTTCGAGGCGTTCAAGGTCGGGGTGGATCAGCTGCTTGCCGCGGTAGTAGCTGACTCTGCCGGTGGCGGCCAGAAGCATGTTTTTTTTGAAA
>JADFLZ010000309.1 GCA_022564135.1 Candidatus Zixiibacteriota bacterium | reverse complement strand
CCGAAATAGTGTGTCGGCGTGAAGATAATCCCAGACTACTGTACCGTCCCATTCCAAAAGCTGAATTCTGCCACCCGCGCCGCCTCCGTTCATCCCGAATTCTAAGCCTCCAATTGTTGCCCGGAGCAAAAGTCCGTCCTCGCGGAGGTAGGTTGAATGGCGGGGAACGACAAGGTTCTCCCAAAGATGAACAATCTGGCCCTCGGTATTGATCAGGTAAGCTGTCGGATAGACCGCCGGGGCCAGCAGCACGTAGCCGTCGAAAGTACCGGGGTCGTTTTGCAGCAGGCCGATGGTGACAGGAGTAGGTTGAGCGATTCCTGACGGGGGTAAGATTAATGCCAAAGCCAGAGCTGTAAATAACACTAATGTCTTTGAGAAGTATTTCACTTTGATACCTCGATGATAGCTGAGTCTGAGAATGTCATTTTTACCGAGCTAACTGAGCTGTTTTTAAGTTCCAAAATTTTTGGACTTCGGAGCAAGACCACCAGGTCAATATACCAATACTCATAAAGAGAAGTATAGAGTTACCAACGTCCACTTTTTACTGCCCGGGGGCAATTTACCGTATTGGTAAAATGCTTCAGGCATTTTCGACAACAATATAATGGATAAGTCAAATGCTCCAAGATGATTTTGGACGCGGCCTGAGCGATATGCAAATTCTGCGATAATTGCCCTTTTTTTGCACAGCTGGGGGTGTCTCAGATGAGGTTGGATTTGGTCGAAATCGCTGTGTTTTTGATTTTGTCATTCAGGAGGACAAACGAGCAAATCGTCTGTTTGAATTTGGGAAATCCACTCCCATAGCGATTATTGCAATCAGTCCCGCCACCAGCCCTGGCACAAATATCCTCCAGTTCCAATCCGATATTACAATAGAGGAAGCAGGACTGTTCAGGCAAGTAATCAGAGCACCAACTATGATACTGGTTATAGCCAGCCACTGATACATTGGCAATCCGGCAAATCGTGGTGTCTGTGGTTCGCCTCGATATGATTCTTCCACAAATCGCCCGAGTCCCGATAACAAAAAATACATACCGGTAATGAAACTCAACGGTACCGACAGATACCACAATCGAATCAAGACTGTCCCCAACACCAGATTAAAGATAATTGAGAATACCGGAGTCGGGTAAAGAGGTTGTCCGGATAGATCAGCGATTCTGGTTACGCGCGATTTCTCGTGTACATAACAAATCCCGGGCGTTCCGGGTGGAGTTTTGCGTCCGTGACAGCACCCCTGGACCAGACAACGCAATCTTCCAATCGCCTGGATAAACGGAGTTGCCGTTGCAATTGCTGCCATAATTTTCCAGAATGGAGCGTCCATCGTCAATGCCGAAATTCCGATTCCAATCACTCCGCCAAGTATTGCTCCGTAATAGCCAAATGGCCGAAGTAATCGCGAGGATCCCTCTATCCACTGCGCGAACAAATCTCCAACAATAAGAGAGCATAAAGTAACGACCAGTAAAACACTAATACCTGCTTCATCGGTAAGTATTTCTATAATCGGCAGGCCGGCGAACATTCCGGCTCCGGCATAGAAACCGTGGTTGATCAATCGCAGGGGCCCCACTCGCCACTCCTGCCAGGAATTTGCAACCCACTCTGCTGAACGGAGAAGCAACAACCAAAGAGCTTTTCTCTTTCGGATAATCAGGAAAATAATCAATCCCGCGACTACGTCAATAACAGCATGCATGCCGGTGGTAATACAACTTGCCGCGACCGCTATCGCCCAACCATACCATAGCAATCGCAGTTTTGGTGCTACCCTGACATATAGCGCTGCGGCAATAAATGCCCAGACAACGTGAAAAGATGGAAAAGCTGCTGCCGGAGAATCCAATGTCCGCTCCCATTGCAAAAGCTGCCCAAGAGCAGTTGTGGGATCGAACGGACGAGGTGGTGCAGTAACTGGTACAACGAAAAACAGAATTGCTATGGCAGCTGTGGCGACTAATCCCGAAACAGCGAACTCCCTCAGTTGATATTGTTTTAGTGCCACCAGTGGAGCAACCAGCACCAGTAAGTAGCTGCTGGCATAGATAGCTTCAGTCCATTCATAGATTGGAAGTCCCTGCTCAAATGGCAGATAAGCATTGATAGCATCTGCCGGAACGCCGAAAAAAACAAATGACTCATATACGACAAACCAGGGTAGAAGCACCAGAAGATAGACAGACAGGCGATTCCACATCGTAACCCTGTCCGAAGATTCCGTTGGCAGGGAAATAAGCGACTTGTTAAGATTTTCTCCAAAGCGGCGCTTTAGATCTTCATTTTCGTATCCCAGGACAAGGGCAGCGCACCCGAGCATTAGTGCTGGTGAAATTAACCACAAGCCGGCTGCCGAACCTTGCGTAATAGAAACTCCAATAGATATTAGACATGCTCCGACATACATTGGATGAGACAAGAATCGATATATGCCATTCGTAACATATTTTTTCGGCGGATAAGCGTTCATCGGCAGTCCGTTACCGTGGCGATACAGAGCAGCTATGCCTGCCACAATCATCGCCGCACCTGCAATCAGAAGTGCAAGTCCCGGTAGCGCGGCCTTTATCGCCGGGATAGCCACCACATTGTCGAGGCTCTTAGCCCATAGAATCAAAGAAAGCGGTAGCAGAACTACAAAGAGAATGCTATAAAGAATTTTACCTGTCGAAAGCAACGGTCTCAATTTTTCTCCTGCTGTTTAGAACCGGACAACCTCATGAATAGCCCAGCCACGGCCCAGGACAGTTCCGTTCTTTTGCAAAACACCCCGGCTCCGCCACTTATGTTCATGAATCTGCAGAAATCGCAGAGGCGATATACTGGTTAATGCCGAAAGAGACGCCACTGCGGTTGACCCGATTTTACCCTCGCGTAAAGTGAAATGGTCATCAAGTTCAATTGTCAGTCCTTCCTGAGTTCTTATAGTCTCTTTAGATATGGTACCTCCTGTCGCCAGGACACCGTTGTGAAAAATTAGAACCTGCGGATGTGAGCCGCGCCATTCAATCCAGACTACCTGATCGTTTTTACAGACCAGTCGTCCCCAGCGAAGTTCATCTATCGGCAGCTTCCAGGGCTTGATAGTTATTTCAAGCTGCTCAACATAACCCAGTCCGACAATTGATTCAAGTCCCGAATTCTTTATCGTAACTCGTGATCCCGGTTGATAGCATCTCCAGTGAATATTACCTGCTGGCGATTCCAGCAATACCCGGTCAATTGATGAACTCCGGCTAACCCATTTCCCTTCAACATTTAGCTGCGGACATTGCCACTCGACTTGTTCACTCTCGCGCTGTGGAGAATACTTTTCGGGAAGCTTAGAAGTTCGTTGCTTCACTTCGTTGTCGACACAAGACAGAACCGCACCGTAATTCAGGCGGAGTCTCTTGTACCGCATCGACAGATAGTATCCGATAAAAACATTACCACTGTCTGTAACGCAGTCCAAATACCACTTGGACAGAGTGAAAGATGTTTCGGCAGAGTTCATTGCATAATTTTCCCGGCTAAAAATGCCACTTAAGGGTGGCACACTCTTTATAGCAAGTTTCTTCTTAATGTGAAAGGTTAAAGTAGGTCGAAGACCCCTATGCTGAGCGGACAAAGCCCCGAGCGTAGCCGAGGGAGTCGAAGGGGG
>JADFLZ010000308.1 GCA_022564135.1 Candidatus Zixiibacteriota bacterium | reverse complement strand
GAAGGCAAATTCCGCAAGGGCTATGATTTGGTCCGCCAGACCTGGAAGAACAATATTAAAGGCGGAAACTTTGAATCGCGCTGGCGAAGAATACTCCACGACGGCTTACAGGAAAAAAGCACTTACAAATTACAAAGCCCCTCGGTTAAAAATTCAGTCATCTCGAAGTTTTTAAATAATAATCCGCTGACAAATTCTTCGGGCACAAGCGGCATGGAAATTATTTTCCAGTCTTCGCCAAGCCTCTATGACGGACGCTATGCCACCAACGGCTGGCTTCAGGAACTGGCCCATCCCATTTCAAAATTGACCTGGGATAACGTGGCCTACCTGAGTAATGCCGACGCCAAATCTTTAGGCGTTAAAAACAGCGATGTCGTCAAGCTTGAAATTAACGGCCGTTCACTGGAGCTGCCGGTCTGGATTCAGCCCGGACAGGCCGAAAATTCTGTGGTGGTCGAACTCGGTTATGGCCGTCAGGGAGCTTTCAAAGTAGGTGACGGTGTCGGCGGCAATGTGAATTTGCTCAAAAGTTCAAGCGCCGTAGGTTTTGCGACAGGTCTGAAAGTTACTAAAATGAATCGAACGCATGAACTGGCCTGTACTCAGAACCACTGGAGCATGGAAGGCCGTGCTATCGTGCGCGAGGCTACGTTAGAAGAATACCGTAAGCATCCTAAGTTTGCCGAAGAGGCTGTACAGCACAAGCCGCTGGTGTCGGTTTTTGATGAGCATTCCTACGCCGAAGGCTACCAATGGGGCATGACAGTTGACTTAAATTCCTGTGTCGGCTGTAACGCTTGTATGATAGCCTGCCAGAGTGAAAATAATATTCCGGTAGTTGGTAAAGAAGAGGTCGCTAAGGGCCGCGAGATGAACTGGATTCGTCTCGACCGTTATTACACCGGCGATGTTGAAGATCCTGAAACGGTCCATCAACCGGTATTGTGTCAGCATTGCGAAAACGCTCCCTGCGAAACAGTCTGTCCGGTGGCAGCCACCGTGCATGACGCTGAGGGACTCAACGTCATGGTTTACAATCGCTGCATCGGGACGCGTTACTGCTCGAACAACTGCCCCTATAAAGTGCGACGTTTCAACTTCTTTAATTACACCAAAGATTACAGTGAAGTTGAAAAAATGACACAGAATCCCGACGTAACGGTGCGGTTCCGCGGGGTCATGGAAAAATGCACTTACTGCATACAGCGTATTAGTGCGGCAAAAATTGAAGCTAAAATTAACGGTAGAAAAGTGGTCGATGGTGATATCACCACAGCCTGTCAGCAGGCTTGCCCGGTTGATGCGCTTACATTTGGAAATATTAACGATGCCGAGAGCAGAGTCTCCAAAAAGAAAAAATTCAACCGCAATTATGCGTTATTATCAGAGCTTAATGTGAAACCGCGAACAACTTATCTGGCAAAAGTCAGAAACCCGAATTCGCGGATAAAGAAAGCCTGAACTAATTTTTAAGGAAAAAGAATTGGCGGAATTGGCACAGACAGAAACTAAAGCCTTACAAGAACCGGCGCATCACGAACTGCTTATTACCGGTGAACCGAGCTTTGAACAGATTACTGATTCCGTCAGCAGAATTGTAGAAGGCAAAACACCAAAAGCCTGGTGGGTGCTTTTTGGAATTTCATCGTCGGCGACTCTTCTTTTGCTGGTGGCCATTGCCTATCTGTTCTGGGAAGGAATCGGCATCTGGGGTCTGAACGTTCCTGTCGCTTGGGGACTTGCCATTGTAAATTTAGTTTTCTGGATAGGTATCGGTCATGCCGGCACGCTTATTTCGGCGGTTTTGTTTTTGCTGCGTCAAAGATGGCGCACCTCGATAAACCGTTTCGCCGAGGCGATGACTATTTTTGCGGTAATTTGCGCGCTTATTTTCCCGGCTATCCATGTCGGTCGAATTTGGGTTGTCTACTATATCTTTCCAATTCCCAATCAGATGAGTATCTGGCCCAATTTCCGATCTCCGCTTTTGTGGGATGTCTTCGCGTTCGGCACCTACTTTACGGTTTCTCTTTTGTTCTGGTATGTCGGACTAATACCGGATCTGGCAACTCTGCGCGAACGGACTACCAACAGGATAAAAAAGATTGTTTTTGGCGTTCTCTCGCTCGGCTGGCACGGCGGCAATAAGCAGTGGAAACATTATGAGATGGCTTATTTGATATTAGCGGCTATTGCCACACCGCTGGTGCTATCTGTGCACAGTATAGTCAGTATGGATTTCGCGGTATCGCTTCTTCCGGGCTGGCATACCACTATCTTTCCGCCATATTTTGTAGCCGGCGCTATTTTCTCCGGATTCGCCATGGTAATGACTCTGGCTATTTTGACACGTGCCACCTTGGGCCTTAAAGATATTTTCAATATGCGTGTATTGGAGAGAATGAATTTGATTATGCTGGTGACCGGTTCGATGGTCGGCTATGCCTACGCCATGGAGTTTTTCATCGCCTGGTACAGCGGCAACGAGTATGAGATGTTTGCTTTTGTTAACAGGGCTTTTGGTCCCTACGCCTGGGCTTACTGGATTATGATTTCCTGTAACGTGATTGTCCCGCAGTTTTTCTGGTCAAAAAGATTGCGAACCAATATAGCTTTTATGTTTATTGCATCAATACTGATTAACATAGGTATGTGGTTTGAAAGATTTGTGATTGTGGTAACGCTTTCACGTGACTATCTGCCGTCTGCCTGGGGCTACTATACACCGACTTTCTGGGACATTGCCATATTGATCGGCTCGTTCGGTCTTTTCTTCAGTCTCTTCCTGTTGTTTTTGAGGTTCCTGCCGATGGCGGCGATGTCTGAAGTCAAAGGCGTTTTGCCGCAGGCTGACCCGCACTATGCCGGAAACATACAGGCCCATAGCCAGGCGGTGAGTTAAATGATGAAACTGGTTAAGAAAATAGACAGAGTGATTCTGGCCGAGTTTGGCTCACCCAAAGAACTGTTAAAAGCCGCTGAAAAAATGCGCCAGGAAGGCTATAAAGAATTTGACTGCCACTCTCCTTTTCATATACACGGTATGGATGCTGCTATGGGATTGAAACGTTCGCCTCTTGGTTATATAGTATTTGCATTCGCAACAATGGGACTATTGGGGGCGCTTGGTCTGCAGTATTGGACAAGTGCGGTTGATTATCCTCTGGTGATTTCCGGCAAGCCGTTTTTCAGCGGTCCGGCATTCGTACCGGTTGTATTCGCCCTGACAATTTTAACTGCAGCTATTACGGCAGTTGTAGGGATGATTGTCATAAACCGGCTGCCGCGCCTGAGACATCCGTTGTTTAGCTCAGACAGGTTCGGCAAGTTTTCCGATGGCAGCTTTTTTATAAGTGTCGAATCAAGCGACAAAAAATATAACGAGGCTCATACTGCCGGTTTCTTAAAAACTATCGGTGGACAAAACATAGAGATATTAAAAGACGAATGAAAATTTTTGGCAGCACAAATTCTGCAGTAAGGCAGTGCCTAATCTTTCTGGCGGGCGCCTTGATACTTGTTTCAAGCGGTTGTTACCGGGGTAAACCCTCAAAAGAGCCGCCGATTCATTTAAACCCCAATATGGATGATCAGCCCAGACTTAACGCCCAGAAAGCGAGCGATTTTTTCGAGGACGGACGGGCCATGCGTGATCTGA
>JADFLZ010000307.1 GCA_022564135.1 Candidatus Zixiibacteriota bacterium | reverse complement strand
ATACCGACCCCGGTCGTTATGCCATGATAAACTCTACGCAGTTTGATGTTTCGCTGCCGCCGACAGATCAGTTTTATATCCAGTGTGTAAACGGAATTTCGATGACACCGGGTCAAACCGTGCGGGTAGTCTATGCCATTATAGCCGGAGCAGACGAAGCCGATTTCAGGGATAATGCTTCTTTGGCACAATCTCTATATGACGCCAACTTTATCGGGCCTCAGCCACCTGCAACGCCGGTTCTTAGCGCTCGCGCTGCCGATGAAAAAGTTTATCTGTTTTGGAATGATACAGCCGAATACAACATCGATCCACTGACCGGAATTCAGGATTTTGTGGGCTATAAGCTTTATAGAAGTGATAATCAGGGCAAAACCTGGGGAGTTCCTATTTATAATACCGGTAACAGCTGCCTCACTTTGGATTATTCTACGCTGTCTACTTATACTGTCTTGAATCCCGGAGACCCCATACAGCATTCATACATAGATACAGGTCTCTTTAACGGTGTCGAATACTGGTACTGTTTAGCTGCCTTTGACGAGGGAGATACTGCCACCGGCGTTGATCCTCTGCAGTCTGGTTTTGGCCAGCCGGAAATTAATCCAAATATTATCAGAGTTACGCCAACTACCGACCCGGCTGGATTCTATGCCGCTGTCAGCACTGTTGAACACAACTATAGCGGAACTGGTCTGCCTTCCGATGGTGCTGTTTCGCCTCTTATTTTTGATGCTGGCGCTCTTACTAGTTCTGACTATCAGGTTGTATTCGAAGACAGACCCGAAAAGACTTACTGGCATGTGTTAAACATGACTACCAATGATACAGTCCTGGCTAATCAGACTAGAACAACCGGCGACCCCGGTTTTTATGAAGTTGCCGAGGGAATCAGAGTTGTAGTCCGTGACGGCGACCATGACCCGCGTGGCTGGGGACAAACTGTGCTGGGCGGTGCCGACACCAATTTAGTCATGGGACCGTTTTACGGACCTATGCTTCCGGCATTTTTCGGTGATGTCTATGACGTTTTTGGCAATCAGCATTTCAGTTCAACTTTTGAATTAAGATATACAGGTGATTCCACCAGGGCCAACTGGGTGTTGGATGGTTATTATGGCAGTGACAATATATTCTGGGTGCCTTTTGAAGCCTGGAATACAACCACCAACGAAAGAATCTCTCTGGCGGTATATGATTTTGACGGAAATGACATCTGGGACCCTTACGACTTGCTGGCGATTGTAAACTATCCCTATGATTCGGTAACATCGGTGACATCATTTGCTTTTCCGGAATACTACAGCTGGCTGTTTGCATTTGATGATACCTTATATAGTCCTTCTGTTGGCGATGTCTTTGAAATACAGGGAGCGCCGCTAAATAACTCATCGGATAATTTTACTTTTGCAGCCGACGGTATCAATGCCGCCGCTGCCGCCAACGAATTGGATAATATCAGAGTAGTTCCGAATCCTTACATAGCCCAGTACTCGGCCATGGTTGAGATAGCCGAAGGCGAGTCTGTACTTGAGTTTCAGAATTTACCGGAAGAGTGCACTATCCGCATTTACAATTTGTCGGGTGGCTTAGTACAAACTCTGGTACATAACGATAACACCGGCTCGGAGAGATGGAATTTGATGTCTACCAGCCGTCAGCAGATAGCTTCCGGGACTTACATATTCCATGTAGAGTCTCCTTTCGGAGAACATATGGGCCGGTTTGCCATAATAAAGTAGAGGTTGAAAGTGAAGCGCCTACTTGTCATAATTGTTGTTTTCATATTTCTTGCCATGAGCGTAAGTGCCAGCGAATCCCGAATTGGCGCCAGCGGTGCCCAGTTTTTGAAGATTGGTGTTGGCTCCCGTTATCAGGGACTTGGTGAAGCCTCAACGGCGGTAGTAAACGATGTTTACAGTATGTACTGGAATCCGGCCGGGCTCAGCGAGGTCGAGCAATCCTCAATCAGTTTTACGAATGTTGACTGTAATTGAACAACGGCGCTTGTGCTTCGGCCAACCCAACGAGCGGTAATACGATAAAACACTCTTGTACCACCAGGACTCCCAGTCCCGATCGCCCTGGAATGACCTTTACTGCTGGTGTAGGACTGTTCGATAATATACCTGGGCGCCGATGCAACCTCTGCAATCCCGGTTACTTGTATTGCGTTATCCTTCCACCATGAATGAGTGTCTGTGCCACTGGCTTCCCACCAATTGTCTGAATCGGTCAGATTCGGGTCAGGCGCATCCAGAATCCAAACTATAGTGCTACCATCGGCGCTGGTTGCGGGTAGATCTGACTGAGTTGCAATCCAGTCTTCCGCCACTTTCAAGGAAGCTTCGGCGGCTTCAAACGCCAGATTATGATCACGCATATTGGCCGCCATTTTCTCATCGAGGATGGCAGATTCCATCCCGGTAACGGCCATCAAAGTTAGGACCAGCAAGAATATCAGGCAAAAAATCAACACCGCTCCTCGTTGATTTGCGGGATTGTGTGCTCGCACTAGTGTCGAAATTTCCAATGTGTTTCCCATCAAATCAGCCTCAGTTCAAAGCACGGTTACGCAAACTGATGGTGCTGGTAAAAACTCGCCTCAATCTCGTATCATCGGGCAAAGCACCGTTGCCTGCCTCACCATCATAAGTAGTCCCATGGAAGCTATATGCCTGCGTAGTTTACAACAAATGGTCCTGGATCGATTGTACCAGGAGAGTAACTCTGGCACTGATCACCCCATGCCAGTCTGCGATCTGGTTTGCAGTTAGATAGGCGTCAACTGTATTTCTGTTGTCTTTATCAGAATTAATGCCATATACAATCTGCATATTTTCAATTCCTTCTGCCAACTCTTCACCTGCTCCCATACCTGCCGTACTGGTTAATTGGCGACGAAATAAAGCCGGAGGGTTGGTGGCGACATTACCTCTTTTGCCTATATAGAACATAGTACTGTTGAGTTTGACTATTTCGCCTCCGACACTGGTATGTAGAGGCAATGCGACAAGATTGCCGGGGTTACACTGCACGGACAATATTGCATTGGAGCGCCCGCCGCCAATTCCGTGCATAGCACAAGCTTGCACCCAATCTGCTTGATCGCAATCGCTAAGCAAGAGGATGTCGCCATCGGAAAGGGAATCCAGATTTGATTCAATGACTGTGTTTGTACCACTTTTAAAAATTCTTGAGATGGTTCCTCGCCTTCCCGAGACACTCCATAACTTAACTATATCTGTTCCCGGGATGACATTCATGGAATCCAAACCATTTGCCGAGCCCGAAGATTTCCTTGACACCCAACCTCCATCGTCAGTATCGGCCACAGCCAGGTTATTGACGCTATTGTGAGCAATACCGGGAGCCGTTCCATTGCCTTGCGAAGCCTCCCATCCCTGAATACCAAGCTCGGGATTAAATGAAGCCGGCGGATTATTCAGGGTGTTATTGATTGATGATTCGTCAATACTACTCAAACATCCAAGATATCCAGCCATGCGGATATTAGTGATCAGAAAATTCAGAGCAAAGTGGCCATTTTCCTGCATTGCGGATCGAGCTTGTTGAATTCTATCAGACTGATTACTACCGACATAAACTTCAATAATCCCGGCCGACAATGTCAATCCAATAACCATGGAAATAAGTAGCTCAATCAT
>JADFLZ010000306.1 GCA_022564135.1 Candidatus Zixiibacteriota bacterium | reverse complement strand
AAGCATTAAAATGAATATTAATCTTTTCATGGCAGAACCTTTCGAGAATAAAACTAAGCTATCATTATTGATTAGCTATGTCCACAACAATATATTATGTTATCTGGCATTATTTTGGATTAATGCTTTTATCTCAGCTATCGACACTGTCACATAGGCCACCTGCAATTCCAGCCGCTTAATTTCAAGTCTGATGGCGTTCTTGCTCATCTCCATCCAGCTCCAGATTTTCAGGGCTGTGATTCCTGAGAGGGCAAAGAAGCAAACCGCACCCCAGAGGATCATTTCGCGAACTCGGCCAGTTTCAAAAAATTTAATTGCTGCAAAAACCGCAACAACCATCATAAACATCATTACTGCTACCGATGCAAAGACCAGCCAGCGTGACCTTCCTTGAAAGAGATCCATTGCGGCAGTGAAAGCAGACTGTTCGCCTCCCACACTCTCAAAACGGGCGGCATCTTCCTTACTCAAGGCTTCTCTAATCATGCTGTCAATTTCGTTTTCTTTCATCATATACTCCTGTCTATTAGTTTTCTTAATTGATTTCTATCTTGAAATAGCCGCGACTTTACAGTACCGTCCGGGATGTTCAAGGTCGCAGCAACTTCAGATACTGAACACTCTTCCAGATAAAACATTGTCAGAATAGTTCGCTGATCCGGTGGAAGCTCTGTAATTCCTTTTTTAAGTCTTTCTATCTGCTTCTGACGGATTGCCTGTCCTGACACTTCCGAATTTAAGCTTGAAACTTCTTCAACAGATGCTTTCAGCAAAGTCCGGTCTCTTTGTTTGCTTCTAACCCAGTCAACAGAGCGTGCCGAAGCTATCCGGAAAATCCATTGTCCAAAGGCAGCCGGGTCATCGAGGCTGTTTAGTTTCTTAACAACTGAAACCCAGATTTCCTGCATGACATCGGCAGTGTCGTCGCTGTTACCGGTCTTCCGGAATACATATCGTGCCAGCCGAAGCCGCCAGCGGCTGATAAGCTCTTTGATGGCGTCGGCTTCTCCGCTCTGACATCGCAGCACCAGCAATTCGTCATAGATGTGTTCAGTTGTTCTTTTCATTGCCTTGAATCTAAGGTCGCTTGAAACAAGCCTCCGGTTCAATGTTTTTTTACAAAATTATTGTAATCTTAGAGGAAGAGTTTGGATATGAAATACTCCGATTATTGAGAAAACAAAAACTGGGCGCTGGATCTTCTAATATTTAAAGAGAGAATGCCAACCGAGGACTAACCAGCTCCGCGTGAGTCTAAAACCGCTTCTGATAAATATGACAATAAGGCGTTTGGCCGTTTTTGGCATAATAATCCTGATGATAATCTTCACCTTCCCAGAATGTTCCGGCTTTGGCCAGCTCCGTGGCGACATCAAATCCTTTACCTTTCAGTATCCGGATAAGGTTTTCGAGAATTTCTTTCTCATTGTCATTTGAATAGAACATTGCCGAGCGGTACTGGTCACCAATGTCAGGACCCTGTCTGTTTAGCTGAGTCGGATCATGGATTTCAAAAAAGAAACGCGCCAGTTTCTCGTAGTTAATTATAGACGGATCGTATTCGATTTCCACAGTTTCGGCGTGTTCGGTATTTCCGTTGCAAATTTCATTATACGTCGGATTATTGGTGTGACCGCCCATGTAGCCGACCGAAGTCGCAAGTACGCCTTCGACATCCTTTAACAGGTGCTCAGTTCCCCAGAAACAACCGCCGGCAAAATATGCTTTCTTAGTCGTAATCTCAGCGCTGGCTGGAATAAATTTCATAGATATGGAATTTACACAGTGGCGGATATTTTTATCAGTCAGCTGCTCTCCTGTAAATACATGCCCCAGATGCCCACCGCATTTGGCGCAGGTGATTTCGGTCCGGCGGCCATCGGCATCGGGAGTCCTTTTTACAGCGCCGCCAATTTCATCGTCAAAACTCGGCCAGCCGCAGTTGGAACTGAATTTGTCCGAAGAATTATAGAGCGGGGCGTCACACTGCTTACAGGTGTAGGTTCCCTCGGCAGAATGCTTGTCGTATTTACCGCTTGAGGCCGCCTCGGTGCCTTTGTGAACTATTACTCTTTCTTCTTCGGGCGTCAGTTTATTTAATGACATCTTATTCTCCGATTTATCAGTAGTATAATCTTTGGACTTCATCGTCATTGGTATTAGTCCGATCATTACTACTGCTGCAATTATGGCCCAGATAAAGCCTGATGAAATAGGTAATGATTTTTCAGACATATAACAACTCCCTCTGAAAGTAGTCCATTTAGGTCTTTTCGTCAAATTCTGCTATTCACTGAATTTGAACAAATTATCAGGAGATTTGTTCGTCGTAAAAATTAGTTCATTTTAATACGGCAGCCCGGAAGATATGAATTCTTTCGGGCTGTCTATTCTAAATTAAGACTATAGGCAGTTTATGGTCTTGCCCGGGACTAGGGCCTGCAGCCTTCGCCGCAATGAGCTGTTCTTGGAACTGAAAAGCGTTTCATCATATTCTCCTTAGTTTAAGGTTTTTTACTTCACCGGCCAAAACTCATGACTCGGGGACTGTTGTTATGCCTATATCTATATATGCGTATATGACGATATATGTTTCAAAAAAATATAACTTTCTTACTTTTTCTTCTTCTTTGTCTTTTTGGGTGTTTCAAAACAATCGCAAAAACCCATGCAGCAGCCTTTGATAGCTTCTTTGTTTAATGAACAGATAACCATCTGTCCGTCACGGCGGTCGTTTACAATCCCGGAATCTCTTAAGACGCTCAAGTGACGGCTGACAGTCGACTGCGACAAACCGACAACTGCCACTATCTCGTTGACTGTCATTTCTTTAGCGGCTAATAAGCCTAAGATTCTCAAGCGTGAACGATCGCTGAAAGCCTTAAAATATTTGCTGTAACGTTTTGTATCCATAATTTTAGTTCTACCTGCGGTTTTAATGACCTGCCCGGCCAGTCACCGCTTATGCACATATAACGATATATACCCGAAAATGTTCCCTCTGTCAATAGTTTTTTTTAAAACTACAGCTGTTCAAATTAACAATTTGTCCGGTTCCTCTTGCACAATCAGCTGCTGAAAAGTATCCTTATTTGTAACTATTAAGCCTTATATCTACTTGAGGAGATGACCATGAAATTCGATCCGGCCAGCAAGATTCAGGACACCTGGGTTTTCGGTGAGTTTGGAGGTGTTAATCCCTCAATCACCGATTCATCTACTTATACCTTCTTAAACCCCGACAAAATGACCGAGCTGTTTGACCACGAAATCGAAGGCTGCTATCTTTATTCAAGGCATTTCAATCCTATCAATAAATATCTTTGCACTGCCCTGGCCGCCATGGAAGGAACAGAAGACGCTCACGTTACGGCATCAGGCATGTCTGCAATTTCTTCATGTATACTGCAATTATGCCAGGCGGGCGATCATATCATCTCAAGCTCGACTATTTACGGCGGCACTTATGCTTTCTTAAATAATTTTGCGCCGCGCCTGGGAATCAAAGTCAGTTTTGTAGACATCAATGACAAGAGTGCAGTTGAATCTGCCATGACCGAGCAAACAAAAATCATCTACTGCGAGTCAATTTCGAATCCCTTGATGAATATTCCTGACTTTGAAATGCTCTCAAAAATTGCGGCAAAGAATAAGGCCGTGCTCATG
>JADFLZ010000023.1 GCA_022564135.1 Candidatus Zixiibacteriota bacterium | reverse complement strand
ATCAAAAAATTAAGGTAAAAATCCAGCGTAAAGAAATAATAGCCATAAGAGCATAGTCGAAAGTGGACGGGTCGCCCACCGCTTGCGCCAGTCCCGACCGGGGTCGAAGCGTGACATAATGAAAACTAAAGATGGATTTCAGCCTGCGCCCCTTATAGGGACTAAAGCTGGAAAGTTAAAAGGGGTGTGCGTTTGCAGAATGTCATCCTGAGCGGACAAAGTCCCGAACGTATTCGGTGGGAGTCGAAGGGTGACAGACGGGGCAGATGAGGACACGCCATAGGCGGCCGCCCACGGAACACGGCTGGGTTGACCACCATTCATGGCATAGTCCTGAGCGTAGTCGAAGGGCATGGTCCCGAGCTTGGCCTCGGCATGGGTTCCTGTTTAGTCTTTTCTATCCAGGCCAATCACAAATTCGCTTATAAATCACTACAAAATACGCCGCCCGCCCTTTATTACTATGACCATAAAACGATTCAATCTCGAAATTGGCATTCAAACGCTTAACTCATTTTCTTCTGAATGTTTCGCTTGCAAAATCACTACTAAACTTAATATCCAAAAACAAGATTATAACAAAACGAACCCATTTGTGGGCGGCAGATGTCCTCATCTGCCCCAGCATTGGATATTAACTAATTGAAGATGGATTCCCGCCTGCGCGGGAAAGACAAAAGGTGCGGCAATGACAAGTAGAGCAGAAATGACAAAAGGGTGTAGGAATGACAGCAAAGATGCACCGATGAATTCGATTGTGTTCTTGCTGACAGTCATCCTGAGCGGACGCTGTCCTGAGCCTGTCGAAGGAGTCGAAGGATAGACTAATTATCTACCAGATACCAAGCAAGTCTTTGGCGACGTCGGAGGCCATTTCGACCGGGTCCCAGGTGGGTTCCCAGACCAGCACAACTTCAACTTCGGTGACTTCATCCAGGTCTTCAGCGGCGCGGTGAACCATGGCCACTAACATTTCGCCATAGGGACAGGCAGGAGTGGTGAGAGTCATTTTAACTGTAACTTTTCCGTTTTCGCTGATATCTGCATCATAGATCAAACCGAGGTCTACGATACCGATTCTAATCTCCGGGTCCTGAACCGGTCTTAGAGCTTCAAAAACTTCTTCTTTAGTGGGGAGTGCCATAGTTTAATCTTCACTTTTTTCGGTAGAGGCGAGAGCGACTTCGTCGCCATGCCCCGACTCATAGTTTCCAATGCCTTCAATGAGTGTAATCCAGGCCAGAAGCGCACATTTGATTCTGACCGGAAAGTTTTTGACGCCTTCAAGGGCATCAATATCGCCCATGTCATCAGGAAGTTCGCAGGGTTCGCCTTTGAGCATCTGACGGACGTTTTGAGCAATTTGTTTAACTTCGACTACAGATTTTCCTTTTATATATTCGGCCATAATTGAGCCGGAAGCGGTGGAAATAGCGCAGCCTTTGCACTCGGCAAATACTTCACTGATATTTCCATTTTCTAAAGCGATTTGAATGGTGATATCATCGCCGCAGGCAGGGTTGTGCCCGATTGATGAGAAGTCTTTTTTCTCGATAGGTTTCCGGCCTCGGGGAGAACGGTAGTGGTCGAGAATTACATCACGATACATGTCATCAAGCAGCACAGTTATACTCCAAAATACTCTTTCATTTCGATAATCGCTTCGACCAGTTTATCGACATCAGTTTCATCATTGTAAATATAAAACGAAGCCCGGGCTGTGGCAACCTTTCCTAAAATTCTGAGCAGCGGCTGGGCGCAATGATGACCGGCACGAATAGCTATGCCTTTGGAGTCCAAGAAAGTGCTGATATCATGCGGATGAACATTGTGGTCGGTAAACGATATGGCCGCGCCTCGGATGTCTGGGTCGGTTGGTCCCTGGATATCGAGCTTATCTATCTTACTAAGTTTCTCTAAGGCATATCTGGTGATTTCAATTTCGTGCTGACGAATTTTGTCCATTCCTATATTTTCTAAGTAATCAATAGCCGCTGCGAAGCCGACCACTCCGGCGATATTGGGCGTACCGGGTTCGAACCTGTGGGGGATGCCCGCCCAGGTTACTTTATCAAAATGAACTTCGCGAATCATTTCACCGCCGGTCATAAATGGCTGCATTTTCTCAAGCAATTCTTTCTTACCCCAGAGCACGCCGACTCCGGTAGGGCCGAGCATTTTGTGGGCTGAGAAAGTATAGAAATCTACCCCAAGTTCTGTGACATTGACCGGCATATGCGGCACGGCTTGAGCGCCATCGGCAACTACTATCGCACCATGTTTATGAGCAATCTCTGCGATTTCTGAAACCGGGTTGATCGTCCCCAGCACGTTGGACATATGAGAGAGTGCAACGATTTTAGTTTTGTCGGTAATTATTTTTTCAATGTCGTCAAGATTAAGCCGACCGTCTGAAGTTATCGGGATTCTTTTTAAAACAGCTTTTTTACGTTTTGCCAGAACTACCCAGGGTATCAGATTGGCGTGGTGCTCCATTTCGGTGATGACAATTTCATCGCCTTCGTTAATATGTTCCTCACCCCAGCTAAAGGCTATCAAATTAATGCCAGCCGTTGTGCCGCTGTTTAAGATGACTTCTTCGGGGTGCTGGCAGCCGATAAATTTTGCCACTCGTTTGCGCGTGCTCTCATAGGCGTCGGTGGAGCGCTCGGCCAGAGTGTGCAGACCGCGATGTATATTGGCGTTATCCTCTGAGTAGAACCGGGAAAGTTCGTCTATGACAGATTGCGGTTTCTGGGAAGATGCAGCGTTATCAAGATAAACTATTTTGTGGCCGTTTATATCCTGTGACAAAACAGGGAAATCGGCTTTGATTGTCAGGGGGGATAACCTTGATGAATTATCTGCCATAGCTGTTATTTCTTGGGGTTTAGTATGCATATTAATCCAGTTTCACAAAAAGTTCGCCGTTTTCAATTTTAATTTCATAAGTATCCACCTCAACGATGGCAGGCGGATGGGTTACTGCTCCGGTGGTGACGTCAAATTTGGCGCCGTGATGCGGGCAGGTAAGCACGTTTCCTTTTAGTCTGCCTTCTGAAAGAGGGAGTGACTGGTGGGTGCATTCATCAATCATGGCATAAAATCCCTGGCCGGTGTTGCAGACGACAATTCTGTCATGACCAATTTCGAAACCTCTGACTTGACCAACGGGGATATCATCTGTCCGGGCTACTTTCTTAAACTCCGACATCTGACCTATATGTTTTCAAGCCGCTGTTCTACGAAACCAGAAAGGCGCTGTCTGAGGTCTTCAGGCAGAAGTTTCAGTATGTCAGCTACAAAGCCGCTTACAATAGTGCGGACCGCTTCTGACTTGCTGAGTCCTCTTGATGTCAGATAAAAGACCATATCAGGGTCTATCGGGCCGATAGTAGCTCCGTGTGAACAGGAGACATCTTCATTTAGAATCTCAAGTTCCGGTATTGTTTCGGCACGCGTCCCGTTATTTAAGAGCAGGTTCCTGTTTTCCTGATAAGCCTCGCAGGTTTTGGCGTCGTTTTCGATTCTGATTAAGCCAGTATAGGTCGAAACCGATTTGTCTCTTAAGACAACTTTGAACTTAATGTCTGATCTGGTCTGACCCGAACTATGCTGATGAATTGTATGATTATCGAAATGCTGGTGATCTGTTCCGAACAAGAGTCCGTAGAGCGTGCTTTCTGCACCGTGACCGTTAAGCGTTATGCTAAAGTTCTGCTTTGTCAGCGCACCGCCAAAAGACAGCAAGATGGTCAGCATACTGGCGCCTTGCTCAATTTGGGAGCGGTAGGTGTAGTACGATTTTATCGCCGAAGCCTGCCTTTGCAGGAATACATAGCGGGTGCGGCTATCCTGCTCACCAAAAATCTCAACTACGCCGTTGGAATAACTGATCCCTTTTTCTGAATCTGTACTGCCTCCTGAATATTCATCTATGACAGTCAGCTCGGAGTTTTTTCCGACTACTATTAAGACACGAGGGAACGAAGATGAATTTTCTCTGCCGGCGTCGTGAAGGATATGCAGCGGTTTTTCCAACTGTTTGCCGTCCGGGAGATATATAAAGACTCCATCATGCCATAGAGCGCCATTCATAGCCTCAAACTTACCGGTTTTGTGACCAACCAGTTGGTAGAGGTACTTTTCAACTATTTCCGGGTGCGATTTTACTGCCTGGCTAAGGGAGGCCACAACCAGACCATCTTTTTGGAAATTCTCAGCGCCAGAAATCTTGATTTCACGGCCGCTCAAATCTATGGCCAGGCACGAAGTATTATTTTCTTCAAACTGCCTCATCGCTACTTTTTCAACGCTGGCGTGATTGGCACTGACTTCTGTCTCTGTCATTTTTTCCCGGTTAAACAGAAACTGGTAAGGGTCGGTATATCGCCAGAGGTGCAATCCCCGGCGGGGGACAGGGGTATCGTTAAAAACTTTCTGCGAATTACGGCGCTGGTCTGTCAGCCAGTCGGGACCGTTGGTCAGCTCCTCTGCAAGTTCTTCGATGTTGTAATCCGTTTCGGATTTGTCTTTCAGTTGCTCAATACTCATAGTTATCCTATGGATCCTTCCATCTCAAGTTCAATTAGCCGGTTGAGTTCCACGGCGTATTCCATTGGCAGTTCTTTGGTGAATGGCTCCATGAAGCCGTTGACAATCAGCAGTCTGGCTTCGTCTTCAGAAAGCCCCCGGCTGGTCAGATAGAACAACTGCTCTTCCGCTACTTTGGAGACTCTGGCTTCATGCTCAATCTTTACCTGGTCATTGTCGATTTCCATAGTCGGGTAGGTGTCCGAGCGGGCATCTTCGCCAATCAACAGAGCATCGCATTCAACTGATACTTTGCAGTTCTTAGCATTTTTGTGGACTTTGACCAAGCCCCGGTACGAAGCGCGACCATTATCTTTCGATATGGATTTGGATGTAATCCTTGAGGATGTATTCGATGCAAAATGAATTACTTTGGCGCCGGCATCCTGATGCTGGTCAATTCCGGCAAATGCGACCGAAAGAATCTCTCCTTTGGCGCCTTCACCCAAAAGCTGAATGCAGGGGTATTTCATGGTCAGACGCGAGCCAAGGTTGCCGTCGACCCACTCTACCGTTGCATTCTTGTAGACGTTGGCACGTTTGGTGACGAGGTTATAAATATTACGCGACCAGTTTTGAATGGTAGTGTAACGTATATATGAATCTTCCAGGGCGATCATTTCGACAACTGCTGTGTGGAGCGAGTTGGTTGAATAGACAGGTGCGGTGCAACCCTCTATGTAGTGTACTCGTGAGCCTTTGTCGACTATGATTAGTGTTCTCTCGAACTGTCCCATATTTTCTGCATTTATACGAAAGTATGCCTGAAGAGGAGCTTTGACATCAAGTCCGGGTGGTATATAGATGAAAGTGCCTCCCGACCAGACAGCCGAATTTAGAGCGGCAAACTTGTTGTCGTTGGACGGAATTATAGTACCAAAATATTGTTTGACAATATCCTCGTATTCTCTCAAGCCGGAGTCCATATCCAGAAAGATTACACCCATATCTTCGAGATCTTTCTGCAAAGAATGGTAGACTACTTCAGATTCATACTGTGCCGAGACGCCTCCCAGGAATTTCTTCTCAGCTTCGGGAATACCAAGTCTGTCAAAAGTTTTCTTGATATATTCGGGGACATCGTCCCAGTTGTCTTTCTGGTCTTCAATCGGTTTCATGTAGTAGTAGATATTATCGAAATCAATTTCATTCAATAATTTGGTGTTGCCCCAGCGCGGCATTGGTTTTTCGAAAAAGATGTCAAGCGCTTCATGACGGCGTTCGGTCATCCAGCGAGGTTCCTTCTTCATTTTAGAAATCATCTCGACAACTTCGTGATTAATACCTCTGGCGCCCTTATGGAAATACTCTACCGGGTCATGGAATCCATAACGGGATTCATAATCCTGACCGATAAGGTTCAGTTCTTCATTTTGGGTTCTTACTTGTTCGGACATTATTTAAACCTCGACTTTCTGGGCTGTTTCTTGTTCAACCCATTCGTAGCCTTTTTCCTCGAGTTCCATGGCCAGATTCGGGCCACCTTTTTTAACAAATTTACCGTTCATCATGACGTGTACGAAGTCCGGCTTAACATAGTTCAGCATCCGCTGATAGTGAGTTATCAAAAGTATGCCGTTGTTGTCCGAGTGGAAACGGTTAATACCCTCGGCAACAATTTTGAGAGCATCAATATCAAGACCGGAATCGGTTTCATCAAGCAGCGCCATTTTTGGTCTCAGCATAGCCAGCTGCAGGATTTCAATTCGTTTCTTTTCACCGCCGGAGAAGCCGTCGTTTAAATAACGAGCGGCAAAAGGATGGTCAATCGACAGTCCATCCATCTCGGCTTTGAGCGTTTTTCTAAAATCGGACATGTCGTCATCTTTGGCGCGGCGGGCTTTGACTGCCGAGCGCAGGAAGTTGGCCACGGTCACACCCGGTATCGGCAGGGGATACTGAAAGGCCAAAAACAATCCAGCTAAAGAGCGTTTGTCCGGCTCCATCTCAAGTATGTTTTCGCCGTCAAGGAATACTTCGCCCTTAGTAATGGTATAGCTGGGGTTTCCCATCAGCGCATTTGCCAGCGATGATTTCCCGGAACCGTTTGGTCCCATTATGGCATGGGTTTCGCCGGGATATATTTTTAGAGAGACCCCGTTGACAACTTCGGTCTCATCCACTTTTACATGGACATTCTTAAATTCAAATAGCGGTTTTCGTTCGGTCATTCCTGAATAGTTCCTTTCAGCTATCAAAGATGCTTATATTTTAAATACAGTTTGTTTTTCACGTTTTTTCTCAGGTAGCAAATTGTTGGTTCTGGAAATACCTTCCTGCCAATCTTTATTGTTTAAGTCATCAGCTTCGATTATGTCCTTCAGGGTGGTCTGTGACAAAAACTCAGCAACTGACTCAGCCAGGCCGCCAAGTATATATCGAACCGAACAACATTCAAAATGCACACACTTTTCCAGAAGGCCAGTATAACGGTTGCAGTGATCGGGGTCCAGCAACGGGCCGCCGAGCGTGGTTACCGCCTCAAGCAGTGTTATTTTATCCGTACTGCGCGCGAGGCTGAAGCCCCCTGCTCGGCCTCGCACAGCGTTAATCAACTTGCCTTTTTTCAAAAGTGACAACAGCTTACCTACGTAGGACTCTGATATGCCTTCCATCTCGGCTATTTCCGGAATGGAGAGCTGAGCCCCGGGGCCTTTGAGTGCTATTGCCAAAAGGCAGCGCAGTCCATATTCGTCCAGTGCAGTAATTCTCATAATTTGGTACTCAAATATCTTTTTCTTTCATCATTCTCAGAGAATATAGAAAAACAACACTTTCTTGTAAAGTATAATCTTTAAACCTATCGTGCTTATCTAAAGTTCCTGTACTTTGTGAATAAAAGCGCTTAAATTTATCAAATTAGGCTAATAATTATGAAGTTAAGCTTACGCAAGTTCCTGCTAAGTCGTAAGCTGTTGCAATGTAGGGAGTTAGCGGTTGCCTGAAAAATACAGTAATGAAGCTGCTGCCGGGTTTTGGTCAAAAAGGCTTAAATCTACTGATCCCTTAGCGGCCGTATTGACCTATAATGCCCCTAAAATTTTAAATGAAAGCTATGACAGATGGGAAAGAGAAAGCCTCAAAAAGGCTTTATCGCCTGGTTTAGCTGGCAAAAAGGCGCTGGATATTGGCTGCGGAACCGGTAGAATCAGCCTGATACTGGCCAAACTCGGAGCTGATGTCAGCTGTGTGGACTTGTCTGCGGCAATGCTCAAACATCTGAAATTAGAAGCTCGAAAGAGAAAGGTAGCTTTGAGAATAACCACTATCGAATCATCGGCCGATAAGCTGGCTCTTGACGACAATTCGTTCGACATTGTCACATGTTTCGGTTTATTGGAGCATCTGCCTGCGGCTGTCCGCAGAAAAACCATATTAGAAGCTTTCCGTCTGTTAAAACCGAACGGCCGGATGTTGTTAATAGTTAACAATTCCGCCAGTATATTTCTTGAAAATTCCTACCCTATGAAAAAGCAGCAGCAAAATGGCTATTTCGTCAGTCTGGTCGGACTCGACTGGTTAGAGCAGATTTGCGTGAAACAGAAAATGAAAGTGAAAGTCTTAGCGGCAAATCCGAATTATGCAGCTGTCCATTACATTCTCAGAAATCGCCCTGGCTCATCTAAGTTTAAAAGTCAGGCAGGAATTAGAGAGATTTTGCGGCTGAGCTTGAAGCAGGATCTGGAAGCAGCGTCCATATCAAAATCCTCAAAATTTTTGGCCAGCCATTTTCTGGTAGAGCTAAGAAAAGCCAATTAAAATGGTCTTTTTCTTGACTGCATGCCATAACCCGGCTATTATCCCTGAATAACAAGGACTTACGGAGATTTTATGAGTTCAGTATACGGTGTTGTTCTGGCAGGTGGTAAAGGAGAAAGGTTCTGGCCGCTTTCTACCAGCAAACAACCAAAGCAATTTTTGAGACTTATTTCTGACAAGACGATGCTGGAAGAGACCATTGATCGGGTGCTTCCAATAATCCCCAAAAAAAACTTTCGCATTGTAACATCGGATTCGATGGCAGACCTGATAGTCAAATCAGTCGAGGGTATCGGACCGGAGCATGTGCTTGGTGAACCTGTCGGACGTAACACCTGCCTGGCGATTGGACTGGCGGCCATACATCTTCAAAAAGAAGATGCTGACTCAGTCTTGGTGGTTCTGTCAGCGGATCATTTAATCCGTCCGCCTGAAAGACTTCGTGAGTTGCTGCAAACGGGCATAGACATCGCTGCAAAAGAAGACAAGCTGATTACGATGGGCATAGTGCCTACCCGGCCCGAAACAGCTTACGGTTATGTGCGACTGGGTGAAATGTATAAGAATGGAGAGAGTAAGTCTGTTTTTGAAGTACTGGCTTTTACTGAAAAGCCCAGAGCCGAGGTGGCACACGAGTACTATTTTAGCGGCGGTTATCTTTGGAACAGCGGCATGTTTATCTGGTCGGCCAAATCCATATTGAAAGCGATCAAAGGCTGCCAGCCGGAATTGTCTGAACTTCTGACAGAATATGACAGTTTTATCGGTACAAAAGATGAAAAAAAGGCACGACAGAAATTATACAAGGAAGCTAAATCTATTTCTATCGATGTTGCTGTTTTAGAAAATGCTAAAAATGTGCTGTCAATAAAAGCAGATATTGTCTGGGACGACATCGGCAGCTGGAATTCTCTCGACCGCTACAAAGAGCACGACTCTGACAACAATATTGCAGTTGGCAACACCATCAGTCTGGGCAGCTACGAAACCACTATGTATAATACGACAGATGGTCTGATAGCCTGTCTGGGTGTATCTGATCTGGTGGTGGTCAGGACCAATGAGGTCACATTGGTTGTTCATAAAACTCAGACAGACCAAATCAAAAAACTTCTTTCAATGTTAGAGCAGGATGAAAAAAACAAAAATCTTCTTTAGCGAAATTGTAATAGTTTTGTCAGCGGTTTTAGTATTCGCTGGCTGTTCCGAAAAGGCCGGTCCGGCTGAAGAGCTGCGTCAGACTGAAGCAGAACCAGCAGAGCAGACTGCACGTTTTAATCCTTTTGACCTGCCTCAGGACAGAGAAATAATCCCCCGGCTTCACCCCAAAGCCGCGCCGATTTTTTCTGCAAATTCAGCAGATACAGCTAATGCTGACAGCTTACCTTTGCCGGCAGATAAACCTGCAATCGTAGAGCGTCCTTTAAATTTGGGCATTGACAAACTCAACAACCAGACTTTTCGCATTCAGATAGGCGCCACTGAACTGTTCGGCGATGCCCGTAGAGAAAAACGAATTGCCGAAGAAGTTTTTGACCAGCCGGTCTATCTTGATTACGAAGTTCCTTACTATAAGTTAAGAGTCGGTTCGTTTGCAGACCGCAGAAGCGCCGAGCAATATTTGCAAAAGGCCAAAATGGCCGGATATAAAACCGCCTGGGTAGTAACGGTTCGCGTAAGCGTTAAAGAGATTGCTCCCCTTTATGATGAAACGCGCTTGCTCGATTTTGAGGAATCTTCAGAGGCTGAAGATGACTGAAGTTAAAGCGATGCCAGATTCACGTTTACTGAAAATTGATTCATCCGCTGCGGACAATACTGCTGTTGCCTTAGCCTGCCAGGCACTCGATAACGGGGAGTTAGTGGTGGCGCCAACTGAAACGCAGTACGGAATTCTGGCCAGAGCAGATAATACGGCCGCTTTAGAAAAACTTTTTGCACTCAAAGGACGTGACAGAAATAAGCCGTTATCGGTTTTCATTAATAAAATCAGCCAGCTAAAAGAATATGCAGAAATGAGTCCGGCCTCTGAACTGATAGCTGACAAATTTCTACCCGGTCCCTTGACGCTGGTGCTTAAATCTAAAAAAGACTTTGGGGAGCTGATTACCAGAGAGGGTAAAACCGGATTTCGCCTGTCAGCAAGCCCTTTGATTAAGCAGATTCTGGACAAGATAGAAGTTCCGCTTACTGCCACTTCGGCGAATTTCTCAGGGTCAGCCGCTAGTGAATCGGCCGTGAGTATCAAAGAGGAATTCGGCAGTGAAATAGCGGTATATCTGGATGGCGGACGGCTGAACAACCCGGCCTCAACAGTGGTTGAAGTTATTGATGATAAAATCAATTTTCTCAGAGAAGGCGCCATAAGCAAGACAGATATTCTGGCGGCAATCAAATGAATAAAGACGTTAAATATGTCATAATGTTTGTATGTACCGGCAATACCTGCCGTTCTCCGATGGCCGAAGGGGCTTTGCGGGTTTTGCTGGAGAAAGAACGCCCGGGACAGTTTGAAGTGATTTCATCAGGTACTTCTGCCGCCGACGGTTTCCCTGCCACAGAACACGCTATTGAGGCCAGCAAACTATGGAAGTCAGATATTTCTAAGCACGAATCTCAGGCTTTGACAGAAGAACTGATAGGCAAGGCGGATTTGATACTGGCCATGACGCCGAATCATTACCGGCAGCTGATGACTATTAATCCTGAGGCGCAAAGCAAATACTTTTTGCTCAGAAATTTCCCCGACCCCGATCCTTTCGGCGCTGCCGTAGATGACCCGATTGGTCAGCCTCTGGATTATTACAAAAATACTTTTCTGGAGATTGCCGAAGAAGCTGGTCGGATTTTGTCCGAGATTGTAAAAAGAATTGATGAGACTGTTGATGCCCCCACAAAGTAATTTATTCCGGTTCTTTGTGCTATTTCTGGCTCTGGTCGGACTGACGCCAATAGCTTATTTTGTGGCGGTTGAAGTTGTACCGGTTGAAGCTGCCTCTCAAAGTGACGACGCCACAGAATCAGCTAATTCATCGGGATTCGACAGATATATAGACAATGTCGCTTTTGGCTTAGGGGAACATCTCAAGTTTGATATCACCTACGGCTTTATTACTGCCGGCTATGCCACCATGAGCGTAGACAAATTAATAGAATTTGAAAACCGTCCCTGTTACAGAATAGTAACTACCGCCAATTCCAATTCTTTCTTCTCGTCTTTTTATAATGTAGATGACCGGGTTGAGTCTATCATAGATGCCATCGGGCTTTTCAGCTGGCGCTTCGAAAAAAATCTGAAAGAAGGAAAGTACCGCGCCATCCGGAAATTCAGCTTTGACCAGAGGAACCATAAGGCAGAATACAACAATGATACCACCACAGTACCTCCCTACGTGCAGGATGCCCTGTCGGTATTTTACTTTGTGCGCACACAGGACCTTAAGGTCGGTGAGTCTGTTTTTGTGGATCACTACAACGACGGCAAGCTCTATCCCATGGAAATAAAAGTTTTAAAAAAAGAAACTATTACTGTTCCGGCAGGGACTTTTGAATGTCTGGTGATAGAACCGCTGATGCAGTCGGTCGGTGTTTTTAAGCACGAGGGCAAACTGAAAGTCTGGCTGACCAATGACCGCCTGAGACTTCCGGTACTTATGAAATCCAAGGTTCTGGTAGGCTCAATAGCTGCCGAACTTACCAGTTACAAATTAGGCGAGATAGAATCTTTTTAAAGAAGCAATTGCCCGTAAATGGACAAACTTGTAGAATGCATTCCCAATTTTTCCGAAGGACGCCGTCCTGAAATTATCAGGACGATTGCCGATGCGATAACTTCTGTGGAATCGGCTGTCATCCTTGATATACACTCTGACCGAGACCACAACCGCTCTGTCATTACATTTATCTGTGACAAGCAGCAGGCAGTAGAGGCCGCCTATCAGGCTTACAAAGTTGCCGAGCGGCATATTGATTTGAATCAGCATGAAGGGGTGCATCCGAGGATCGGGGCGGTTGATGTCTGCCCGTTTGTACCGCTCAATAAAACGACAATGTCCGAGGCGGTGGAGCTCTCAGAAGCCCTGGGTCAGAGAGTAGCAGACGAGCTTCATATTCCTGTCTATCTTTATGAGCAGGCTGCCAGGACAACAGAGAGAAAAAATCTGGCTAATATCCGAAGAGGGCAGTTTGAAGAGTTAAGAGATTCTGTCAAATATGATACAAGTAAAACGCCGGACTTTGGCCACAATAAATTGCATCCTACCGCCGGTGCCACCGCCATCGGCGCCCGCATGCCGCTTATCGCCTTCAATGTTTTTCTGAATACTAACGACAAAAGTATCGGCAGAAAAATAGCGGGCGCAGTCAGCGGTTCCAAAGGCGGCTACCGCTATGTCAAAGCTCTGGCCTTTGAAATAAAATCATGTTCTCAAATTCAGGTCTCAATGAATCTTACCGATTACCGCCAGACTCCAATCTACAGAGTTTTTGAAACAATCAAGTCAGAGGCCTCGCGATACGGAGTTGAAGTGGTGTCATCAGAAATAGTTGGTCTGGCACCGACTGCAGCCTTATTGGATTCCGGGGCATTTTATCTGAGATTAAAACAGGATGTCCGGGATGTTCTTTTAGAAGAGAGGCTGAAACTTGTCGGTTTAGGAGAAGTGACAATCTCAACCAGATGAAAATGCAAAAATTATGAATAAATATGTGGATTTACATATGCATACTACCCGCTCCGATGGCATGCTCACTCCAGCGGAGCTTCTTGAGTCCGTGAGAAGCGCAGGTATTGCAGCTTTTTCGGTGACCGACCATGATACTTTTCAGGGCTATCTTGATATCAAAGAGATGCTGAGCGAAACAGACCCGCAATTAATTTCCGGCGCAGAACTTAGCGCCAACTATCAGGAGCAGGACTTGCATATACTTGCATATGCCTTCGATCCGGATTATTTTGAATTTAAGAATACTTTGCTGGACTTTCAGCAGGCACGAGGCCGCCGCGGAGAAGAAATGGTCAGAAAACTGGTTAGTTTAGGGGTCAATATCAGCTACGATGATGTCAAAGAGTGCGCGGGTAACGCTGTCATTGGCCGTCCGCATGTGGCTGAGGCCATCTTAAAATCTGGAGCGACCAGCAGGTACGAAGAAGCTTTTTACAAGTACATCGGCACAGGCGGGCCGGCTTATGTTCCGAAAGAAAATTTTGAGCCTGCCGCTGCCTTTGATCTGGTGCATCAGGCTGGCGGTATCGCGGTACTGGCGCATCCCGGATTAAATAATGCTTATCTGGTGATTGATGAACTGGCCGAGATGGGGCTTGACGGTGTGGAAGTGCTGCATCCGGAGCATTCGCTGGCACTCAGAGACAAGCTCAGAGACAAA
>JADFLZ010000022.1 GCA_022564135.1 Candidatus Zixiibacteriota bacterium | reverse complement strand
CTTTTTAATGAAATAGTGCCTCAGTTCGAGGGACGCACCAGCGGCTTCTCTCGAATATTGAAGCTTGGAGTGCGACGTGGCGACGGTGCACCGATGTCAATCGTTGAACTCTTAATTGATGCTCCTGAGCCTAAAGACAAAAAAGATGAAAAAGGTAAGAAAAGCAAAAAGGCCGATGCTTCATCAAAGAGCAAACCAGCTAAGACTAAAAAGGCGGCCAAAGCCAAATAAGATAACGACTAAGCTCTCTTAGATTTGAAAGCCCGCGGACGAAGCGGGCTTTTTTTATTATCAAAGATGGGAAGCCTTCTAAATTTTTCGTAGAAAACCGTTGACTGGTCGTGTGATAAGACTATATAATAAACCATTCCATTAGCTGTTTAACTGACATAAAATATGACTGAACAAATTCAGACAAAAGGATTATCAAAAGGCTGCACCATCGCTCTAATAGTCGGCGGTGTAATTTTTGTTTTGGTAGTCGCATTAGTAATATTGGTAATAGCAAAAAATAACGAAGTCATGACCTGGGTTTATAGCAAACCTGTAATTAGCGAAAAAAGATTGATCGCCGAGTCGGGTCTATCGGGTATTGATACAGTCGAAGTCAACCGCATTGCGGATGAATTTGTGGCCAAATTAGATACTGCCAGATATACTCTGGCCGAACTAAGGCCGTTTTTTGAATTTGTGCAGCAACATGGAATAGATGCTAAAGTAGATTCGGCCGAGGCAGTTGCTTTTCTGAAGGCCATGGTAGAAAGTTTCCCGGATCTTGAGCAATACAAAACTAGCGAAAGTATGGATAATATGACAGACAGGGCCGACAGCTCAGCTGCCAATGACCAGTCATATTAAAAAACGTTTAAATCGGTTTTTCTAAAAATGTATTTGAGTAGCAGCGTTAGATGCTGATTTCGTTGACAATACTAATGGCCTATTTGATAGGCGCGATTCCATTCGGTATTATCATAAGCCGGATTTTTGGAATCAAGGATATAAGGAATGAAGGTTCGGGAAACATTGGTGCTGCCAATGTCTGGCGGGTTGCCGGATATAAGGCGGCTGTTTGGGTCTTCATTGCAGATATCGGTAAAGGTGCGGTGGCAATCTTGATGGCAGAAACGGCCTACAACAATTTGAATTTGTCTTTTCACTCGCTGGATTTGTTTCTGGCAATTTGCGGAGCAGCGGTTGTGATTGGTCATATCTTTCCGGTCTTTTTGAAATTTAAAGGCGGCAAAGGTGCTAACACTACTTTAGGCGTGGCGGCGGCATTGCTTCCGATTCATTCAATAATTTGCTTCTCAGTATTTCTGATAGTTTTGTTCATAACTAAATACGTATCTTTAGGTTCTATGATAGGTGCCACAGTGCTTTCATTGGGTCTTGCCTTTGAAAAATTTATTTTAGGACACGATGTCAGCAATGTTTATTTAGTTATGACCTCAATCCTGACAGTCTTAGTGATTGTAGCCCATCGTAAAAATATCTCAAGAATAATTTCCGGCAACGAGAAAGTGTTCTCACTGTCGTCAAAGACGGGGAGTGGCAGTTAGCATGCAAAAAAGCGTAACCATACTCGGTGCCGGTTCCTGGGGGATGGCTGTCTCTCAGATTCTTAGTGATAATGATTGCCAGGCAACTTTATGGGAATACAATACAAAAGAGGCACGGAGGCTCGAATCCGAAAGAACCCGGGAAGAAAAACTTGTTTCATTCAAGCTGTCCGATTCAGTAACTGTTACGAGCTCGCTGAAAGAAGCCTTAAATAATACCAGTCTGGTTATCCTGGCCATTCCGTCTCAAAACCTGCGGGTGGTACTTAATCAGGCTCAAAACTATCTCGGAGAAAAGCCCAAATTTCTTAATCTGGCCAAAGGCATCGAGAATAAGACACTGAAACGAATGTCCGAAGTAGTTGAAGATGTTTTAGGGGATTCAAAATATTCATTTGCAACTCTGTCGGGACCTTCGCACGCCGAAGAAGTAGCCCGACGAATGCCCACTACTATCACGGTAGCCGGTCATGATGACCGCCTTAACAGAAATCTTCAGGAGCTTTTCAGCAACAGCTACTTTCGGGTTTATAAATCCAGCGATCTTGTCGGGGTAGAAATGGGCGGAGCTTTAAAAAACATTATCGCCATAGCCGCCGGTATAATTTTCGGACTGGGTATGGGCGATAATACTACCGGCGCCTTAGTAACCAGAGGTCTGGCAGAAATATCCAGACTGGGTATTTCAATGGGCGCCAGTGCCGAAACCTTTGCGGGACTTTCAGGGGTCGGCGATTTGATTACCACCTGCGTCTCCAAGCACAGCCGTAACCGTTATGTCGGAGTAGAAATCGGCAAAGGCAGAAATCTCGAAGATATCTTAGAGGGCATGACCATGGTTGCCGAAGGCGTGGAAACTACCAGGGCCGGCTATGAACTTTCCCGGCTGAAATCCGTAGAAATGCCTATAACAAAAGAAGTGTACAAAGTTTTATTCGAAAATAAACCTCCCGGAGAGGCGATATGGGAATTGATGGGGCGCGAATTAAAATCAGAAATCTGGAGTTGATTATAGCAAGAAGGATAACATTATGACTACCGCTACAAAAAACGAAAAACTTTATTATTCAATCAGCGAAGTATCCGAAATGACCGGACTGGCCCCTTATGTCCTGAGGTTCTGGGAAAAAGAATTCCCCATTCTTCAGCCCCGCAAAAACAGAGGGGGCAACCGGACTTATACTGTAAAAGATATCGAAGTCGTAAACCGCATAAAACACCTGCGCACCAAAGAAAAACTGACTATCCCGGGTGCACGGTCAAAGCTGATGATGAAACGTCAGGGAGAAGAAAAAACAGGAATGGTCGCCTCTGCCAAAGCCAAAACACTGATTGGCAACATCAGAAAAGACGTTTCGGACCTTCTTGAACTTTTCTCTTGAGTTCAGATCTATTTAGAGTAGATTTTCACCATAAGTCGGAGCGTGGCGCAGCTAGGTAGCGCACTCGCCTGGGGTGCGAGAGGTCGGCCGTTCAAATCGGCTCGCTCCGACCATATTAAAAATAGGCAGAACGGCAATAATTGTGACAGTTCCAAAAGATTCCTTACTTAGAACAAATGCGGTGCTTGTTTTAGTCCCGGCTTACAACGCGGCGCCATATTTAAGAGACCTGATTCCCAGACTTCGCCAATACGTCTGCGATGAAAACTTACTGTTTGTCAACGACGGTTCCACAGATAACACTCTGGAAATATTAAAAGAACTGGGCGTGAAATATCTGAGCTTTAAACAGAACGGAGGCAAAGGCGCGGCTTTAATAGCTGGTTTTAACTATGCCAAAGAAAATGGCTATCGCTCAGTGCTGACCATAGACTCCGACCTGCAGCATCTGCCCGAGGAGATCCCGGCTTTTTTTGCCAAAGATAACGGCCAAAAATTAATTATGGGCACCCGCAATATCGATTCTAAAATTATGCCCTGGGACCGCTGGCTGACCAACAACCTGACCTCAATTATAATCTCTATCTTTTCCTGCTGCAGAATACGCGACAGCCAGTCAGGCTTCAGGCTGCTGCCGGTAAGTCTGCTAAGGTCAATCGAGCTAAAGACAATAAATTACGATTTAGAATCCGAAATGCTTTTTAAGGCCGGCGCGGCTGGTTATAGGATCGACGAGGTTTCAATCTCGACTGTCTACGATGGTTCCCATTCATATATCAATCCGCTGGTCGATTCCGGTCGTTTTATAAGGCAAATCTGGAAACGAATCTGGTGTTGATTCTTTCATATAACTTTGTTAAGATTGCGGAGTGAAAAAATCAACAGACCGTAATAAGAAACTCAATATTTTAGTTACCAATGACGACGGCTATTTTTCCGACGGCATAAAAGTGTTAGCCAAGGAACTTGGCAAGACCGCCAATGTCTATATAGTAGCTCCCGACCGGGAACAATCAGCCAGTTCGCACTCTCTTACGCTTAATAGACCGCTTAGAGCACAAAAGATTTCTGATAACTGCTTCGCCATAGACGGTACCCCCACCGACTGTGTCATGCTGGCGATTCATCTTTTCTTCAAGTCCGTCAAACTGGATATGATCGTATCCGGAATAAATCACGGCTCAAATATGGGTGATGATATTACTTACTCCGGAACAGTAGCTGCGGCCATCGAAGGTTCCATATTACAGATTCCATCAATTGCGATTTCCATGTCTGGTTATGAGCCTGACATGCCCATGACAAGAGCTGCCAGGTGGGTAGCCAGACTGATTCGGGCATTTCCGGGGTTTGAGCTGGAGCCATCGGTATTCTTGAATGTGAACATGCCACCGGACAACGGCCGGGCATATAAAGATTTTCTGTTCACCAAACCAGGTGTTCGAAAATACAAAGATATTGTGATTCATAAGACAGACCCCAGAGGCAAGTCCTACTACTGGATTGGTGGTAAACCGAAGTGGCAAAAAACTTCGGGTACGGATTTTGCCGTAGTAAAGAGTGGAAAAATATCAATTTCCCCTATGAAGCCTGATTTTTTACATTCGGTTTCGTTGGAAAAGCTGCATTCCGGCAATGTTAAGATTTAGCATAATCAGCGAGTGTGTCATGGATGTTCGGCCTTGCTCTTAAAATAGCCGAATGTAGTTGACTTAATTCCCGATTTTTGTATCATAAACTACTAGCGTAAGCGTTTACTCGGGGCGTGGCGCAGATTGGTAGCGCGCTTGGTTCGGGACTAAGAGGTCGCTGGTTCGATTCCAGTCGCCCCGATATTTTTCAAATTTTGCTGCATTGAGTTGGCAGAAATAATGGTGAATTGCGGCTTGGAATATTCCGTCTTAAGCTTAGGATACCATGAAAAATGACACCGGTAGAAAGCCTGTAATAGCCATTATTGGCGCGGGGAAGTGCTCCAAGAAACTTTACGATATGGCAGCCGAAATTGGCAGGTATGTAGCGGAAAACGGGGGAGTAGTTCTTTGCGGAGGATTGGGAGGAATAATGGAAGGGGCGGCCAGAGGCGCCAAAGAAGCCGGAGGGACAACAATTGGTATCATTCCCTCAGAAAACAAGGCTGATGCTAACCAATTCATCGACCATGTCATCCCGACTGGTTTCGGCCAGGCCCGAAACGTCCTGGTAGTACGTGCTGCTGATGCCATAGTAGCCTTACCGGGGAAATTCGGTACTTTGTCTGAAATGGCCTTTGCATTAGTATCAGGCAAACCGATTATTTCCGTTCAGGCCTGGAAACTTGGCGAAGAAATACAGCAGGTCGAAGATCCCTTAGAGGCAGCTAAAATTGCCATGGAGCTTGCCCGAAAACAAAATTGAGTTCTGCAGCAGCTGAAATCAAAATAACCGGACTTGTCCAGGGAGTCGGATTCAGGCATTTCTGCTATCGCACAGCCAAAGACTTGAACCTGACTGGCTGCGCTCGAAACGAGCCGGACCGCTCTGTTTTGGTCATCGCCGAGGGTGACAAGAGCCAGATCGAATCGTTTATTAAATTCTTGAATGTTGGACCATCTTTCGCTAACGTACAGCATGTTACTTTCCGCTGGATTGAATTTAGCGGACAGTATGATTCGTTTTTGATAGAGTGATGATCCGAACCTAATAGAGGAGCTATGTCAGATTTAAAACAGTACATCCGCGAGGTCCCGGATTTCCCAAAACCGGGAGTTCGCTTTTATGACATCACCACACTAATGCAGGATCCCAAGGGGTTTCGGCAGGCGCTTGACGGTATGGAAAAATATGTCCGCAGCTGCAACCCTGATGTGCTAGTAGCTATAGAATCTCGCGGTTTTATTTTCGGAGCCGCTTTGGCCGACAGGCTTGATATCGGATTTGTGCCGGCCAGAAAAATCGGAAAACTACCCTCGGATACAATTTCGCAGGAGTACACACTTGAATACGGCACCGACCATGTCGAAATGCACTCCGACGCAATCAGCTCCGGCCAGAGGGTTGTCGTAGTCGACGATCTTATAGCTACCGGAGGAACTGCAGCCGCCACCTGCAAGCTGATTGAAAGGCTCGGCGGGCAAGTGGTCGGAATTTCGACTGTTATCGGACTGATTTTTTTGCCCTGGCAAGACTTGCTAAAAGATTACGACGTCAACTTTCTGATTTCATTCGACTCCGAATAGATTTTTAAATTCTTGTAGGTCAGGACCCTTGCGGTCCTGACTCTTTTAGTCGCTTCAGTACTTTTGCCTTCCCTGAGTTTCTGTCTTTCCAGCGTTTTAATCCCGAGCGAAGTCGAGGGGCAGGCTGGAATCCATCTTGCCTTAACTTAGAGCAGACGTCTCGCACAGTCCTGAGCATGCCGAAGGGTATGCCCTTTTTTTACTTCCAATCGAATTTTTGCGGTCGTGTTAATGGCTGGATTCTCGCATGCGCAAGAATGACGAAATCTAAAGATTTCGTTGCGTGGGGTGGCGCTCAAAACCTCTCCTATTCCTGCTTGTCTTTTGCTTTGATTCTGATTTCATTTAGAACATCAAAATAGAATGCCCTCGTAGCTCAGTTGGATAGAGCAGTGGTTTCCTAAACCAAAGGTCGCAGGTTCAATTCCTGCCGGGGGTATATTTTTCATAGAGTACTACCGATTAAGCAATTTAGCTGACAAATCGCAAGTTCTGCCCGCCTCCACCAACCCCCCATGCTTCAACAGTTTATAATCTCAGAAAAGCCCCTCCAAAACGTTTGACACGGCCAAAAAAGGGGTATATATTCATTGCTTATTTTGAGCAGTTGCTGCGTCTAAGGGCTGTAACAAATTAAGAATTTGGATATAGGAGTTTTGGGAATGAAATTATCGCTTCAGAAGATTCTACTGATTTTGACACTATTATTGATGCCATCTTTTAGTGCCAAGGCACAAGATGTATCTCTAGGTGAGATTATTCGGTTCGAGGGCTTCAACTTTGGTTTTACCGGCAATGGCGCTCGTGCCCGGGGCATGGGCAATGCCTTTCTGGCTGTCTCCGATGATATTACCGGAGTAGGCTGGAATCCGGCCGGAATTTACAAAATTGAATCGCCCATACTGGGTTTCAGCTTCGGTTCTTTAAGACCTCGCGGTTCGTCAAGCAGCGACAGGCTTGACCTGTCCGGAGTTTCCCCTACTTTTGAAAGAATTTCCAGGAATCATGCCGGAACTTTTGGTTCGCTTAATTCTGCAAACCTGGTTGCCCCGATAAGAATCAAGGGACATCCCTTTGTTGCCTCCGCCTCTTATACCAGAGTATCCAATGAGTACGAGTTCTCTAACTTTGAATTTGACCAGATTCAAATTTTCTCGATTTTTAACGAAGTTGGCGTTCTGATTGATCAGGATACTGTAATTGCATCGATAGGATTTATCAGTGAACTTGAAGGTGGTATAAATGCTGTCAACTTCGGTTTTGGAACAAGACTAAGCGGTAATTTGGCTTTAGGCATAAGCCTGAATATTTATGGCGGAGCCGTTCAGAGACACACTAATGTTTTAGTCACGGGTGACGATGTTCCTGTAAATAATTTCCAGAACGGTTTTTCGGAAACAAGCATATCGTCCGCCGACAGTAGCGGTTTCGGAGGATTTAATTTCACCATCGGATTTAAACACGATGGCGAAAAATTCGACGCCGGTCTTGTCATAAAAACACCATTCTCACTAAGCCAGAAAAGCCTTAACTTTACTTCTGTTGTTTTAAAAGTCAATGATGTCGTAAGATTCACGGATACGACTATAACAATTGACCTGTTAACAAAATATGAAATCCCGGTAATTGTTGGTTTTGGAATCGGTTATAATGTTTCAGAGAGCTGGCTGCTGGCGCTTGATGCCGAATATCGCCATTTCAGTACTCAGCAGATTAAAATTCGCCAGAGTATTACGCTTGTTCCCGGCGCTGATAATATCGAGGAATTCCTGATTCTTTCAGAACAGCAGTGGCAGTGGAGTAATGTCTTTATTCTTCGGGCCGGTACAGAATACCTCAATGAAACAGGTATTGGGACAATCCCCTTTAGAGCAGGTATTGGATACGTTCCTGTGCCCACCCCGGATACAGATATAAATGGCGTCCGTACCACTGCTGTCAGCTATGAGTTTTCACTCGGCACCGGAATTCACTGGGAGCAGATCAAACTGGACCTGGCCTATAACTACTCAACTTTGAAACTCGACCTCGGTTCTGTAACAGAGAACAACAAAAATCATTTTCTGACAGCCAGCTTTACGGGATATTTCTAATTATCGGTTCAGCTAAAATACATTAAGATAAACCAGGGAAAACCAAAAAAAGCATACCAGGCAGCTCTACTTCAGGGAATAATCGTCCGATATAATTAAAATAGCTTTTAACTGGAAAAGATATGTACGGAAAAGTAAAACTAACAAAGCGTCAGATAAAAGAAGATAAATTTACTGCCTTTATGCTTACCTCCAAGCAGCAGGTTGAGGAGAACTGGCAGTATCTGGCTATTGCCGTAATCGTAGTCATACTGGGAGTCGTTGGCTCCATTTATTATCTGGATTCTGTCGAGGAGACCTCCCGTCAGGCAGCGGCCAATCTATCAAAGGGAAATCTGGAATTTCGCGGCGGCAACAGCCAGGTGGCGCTGCTGACCTTTAACGATATAATCAACAATTATGGCGGCACCAAGTCAGCTGAACAGGCTACTTTTATGCTCGGCAAAGTAAACCTTCAGACCAGAAACTATTCCGAAGCAATAAGATTTTTTGAAATGTATTTGCAGAAGTATTCAAAAAATCTGCTTAATCGGGCTTCCTCATATACCGGACTGGGAACGGCCATGGAGAATCAGGGCAATTTTCTCGAAGCTGCCGAAGCCTTTGAAAAGGGAACTATGGAATTGCCTGAGAGTCCGCTTCAGCAGAGTCTTCGCTTTGGCGCCATGCGCAACTATCTGAAAGTCGATAACGTAGAAAAAGCGCGTCCGCATTTCGAGTACATAACGGAGAATTTTGAGGGGACAGAGACCGCCAACAGGGCGGCCAGACTGTTCTACGAAAAAGCTACAGCCTCTTCCTAAGAATTTTAGCCGTTTGAGGCATGTCTTTCTGTCTCTTGCTGACCGCTCTTTCAGGCAGATTCTGCCAGACACCAGAATTCAAGATACAATTAGCTATTGCGTAAATTCAAGACTTCATTTAATTTTAGGTAAGCAGTTACTGCTGGTTTGCTGATTTAGATGAGTTGTTGGTAGGTTAGCAAATAGCTAATTCTAAGGAAAAGCTTATAGTGCAGTGTACTAGAATGCTCAAGTATTCAATAATTTTTTCAGTCTTCTTAGCTTTAAGCCAATTTGCCGGTTCGGTCAAAAGCCAGAACAGTGAAATCTATGTCAGTTTCCCCTTAGTAGATACTGTCTATACGGAGTCACCAATTTTATGGAGAATTGCTTTTAGAAACAATAGTGGAGGCACTTTGCTCGGCCATACCAATGGTTTTCGTATTTATTCAAACGCTGGAATAGAGTGGGCGCTGCCGACTATTGACACACTTGATTTTTCTCTTGAGCCGGGAGGCGGCTGGAAAAAGAGAATGGACGGCCTGATTTCTTTTTACAGTGCAGTTACCGGCTCGGGCTCTGACACCTTAGGAATTGGGAGCTTCAATATTAATGGAATTGGATTTGAGGATGGCTTTGATCGAGACGTACTGGAGATTAGAATTCCTTTTCCGGGTATTCCCCACAAGTATCACGGTGCCATTATTTGTCTCGATTCTTCCTATTATTGGGTAAACGAGTGGCTGTGGTCAACAACTGTTGGCGAAGTACGTCCTGATTGGAGTGGCCCTCATTGCTATACAGTTGTTTATCCTGGACCACACCCACCCCCGCTATGTCCCGCCAGCCTGAACTTTGACCACTGCTCTGATGTTGCATATCAATTTCAAATAAGCACGCAAGCTGATACGCCGGTGGTTTTTTTCGAGCTTATAAGTGGTCCCGGTGATATTGATTCATTGACCGGGCTATGGACTTATTCTCCTTCCATTAACGATGTGGGAACCGCTCTATCTATAGAGGTCGCCGCCATTGATACTACCGGGGCTAACTTTAGTTGGTATCCTTGTACTATAAGCCTGAACTTTACTAATGTTGCACCTCAGTTTTCGTCCGGATGTGACACTCTGGTAGTGCTCGAGTATTCTGAGTCAGCCGTAGTTGATTTTGAGGTTGACGCCGGTGACTGTGACCCAAGTAATTTTCAGATCGGAGGCGTGAACACTACGCCCGACGGCAGCTACGGAATTGATAGTTCCACAGGTCTGTTTACCTTCAATACAACCTATGCCGATAGCGGAATTGATTACACCTTTTTGATATGTGTTACTGATGGACTTGCTGCTGACAGCTGTGAAATAATTGTCCGCGTAAACTGTTGCGATGGCATTAGAGGCGATTATAATGGAGATAGTGATGATGCAAATATTCTGGATCTGACTTTTCTGGTAGACTATATTTTCAGAGGCAGCGGAATTTCAGGATATTGCCCAACAGAGAACGATATTAACTCTGACGGAAACAGTTCAAACATATTGGACCTGACCTACCTGGTAGATTGGATATTCAGAGCTGGCCCCGAACCAGGACCCTGTTAATTGAGATTGGCAAATAAAAAGTTGAGCACTCCAGAAATTAAGCCGGCTTCAAAAAATACTTTATTAAGTTTCAGTTTTATTCACGACTGCATTGTAAATTCTTTTTACGGTTCTTGCCTCCGCCATCAAAATCGCAGTTCTTTGTCGCAAGTTCTAGAAACATACCACTTTCTAAGAATAGATAATCGACGGAAAGTTCTTGTAGACTAAAGGCTTTAATCCTATTGTATTACAATACAAAGAATTATGCTGGTATCAGAGCAGAAACAATAAGTGACAGGTGACACAATGACTGAACCTTTTTTTAGCGATAAGTCGAAACAAGAGCGTAAGGCCGAATCTGGTCAGACAGAAGCTGGTTCAGATAAGATTTCTGATGATATCGATTTATCTGAGGAAATGCCGGCTGAAGATATTAAAATGGCCTCTATTATGGCCTATATTCCATTCTTGTGCTTTGTGCCGCTGTTGAATGTCAGTAGCAGCAAAGATGTCCGTTTCCATGCCCGACAGGGAGTAATCCTCTTTATAATAGAGCTGGTAGCTGCGCTTTTTCTTATAGACCAGGTCTCGGATTTTTTCTTTAAAGTTATCCTGATCTTTGCAGTCGCCTTGTCCGTGGCCGGGTTGATTTTCGCGGCGCAGGGGAAAAACTACAAGCTGCCTGTCATCGGGGATTTGATAGACAAAACCAAATTGTAGCAGACAAAAAGAGATGCGCGCTCAATCAAAAAATATTCTGCTTCTTATTATCATTTCGCTCTGTTTTTGTGCCTGTGCCACAACCGGTCCCGGCGGTAAAACATCGCTGATAATTATTCCTACTTCGCAGGAAGTTGCTATCGGCACAGGCATGGCCGAAGAAGTAGCCAAGACAGAAAAGACCCTGGCCGACAGCGTCTGGCAAAACTACCTCAATGAAGTCGGCCAAAGAATTGTCTTAGTCTCTGACCGCAAGGATATTAAATATCATTTTACAGTTATTGAGTCAGATCAGATAAATGCTTTTGCGGCACCCGGCGGCTTCATCTACTTTTATACGGGACTGCTCAGAGAAATGAATTCAGAGGCAGAAATGGCAGCAGTTATGGCTCATGAAATTTCCCATGTTGTAGCCAGACACGGCATTAAAAGAGTGCAGCAGGCGTTGGGTATTCAGTTAGCCTACGCCCTGGTCTTTGGGGGTGATGATGCCGGTGCGGCCGTGAATGCCGGAATCGGGTTGGGGATGGGTTTACTTTCTGCAGGATATTCCCGCGGGGCTGAAAGAGAAGCCGACCAGTATGGTATTCATTATATGATAAAGGCTGGCTATGACCCGGCCGGGGCAGTAGACATGTTTGAAACTCTGGGCAGACTGGGCGGCGAAAGATCAGGAAATGTTTTTGAAAAACTGGTCAGTTCTCATCCTGAAACTCAGGAAAGAATTGCCAACGCTAAAAGCCAGATAAGTAATCAGCAGCCGCTGCCCAAACATCTCAGTTTAGGGAAAGACAAATATCAGCTTATGCTGAAGCGTCTGCCGCCTGTACAGAGCGGCAACTAACTAATAGAGACGTCTTTAACATTTCGTCTGAAAACCGGCGGCAGCCATCGGCCGGTTGTTAACCTGTAAATTTTAAGAAGCTCGGCAATCGGCAGTTTGTTCTTGCTGGCAAAGTAAACCACTTTTTCGATGCCCCGAAATCTACTCTTGTGAAATGACAGTCCCTTATAATTAAACGAGAGGTTATCGTATTTGTAAATCATTTCAAACAGTTTTGCAGACTCCCGGCAGTTACTGACAGAGCAGGCGTCATAGCTTTCTTTGACTTTATAAAAAGGCGAGAGACCCAGGCTGACAAATTTAAGGCGCTCGGATTCAAATTGTCTGATGGCGCCAAGCAGAATACCCACCCGGGTTCCTTTGGGAGCAGCCGGATTTCGTTTAGGCACAACTTCGCTATACCCGAAAACTTTTCCGTCTTCGTACATTGGGAAAAACAATGATGTACCGACCAGTTTGTTATTATCGAATCCGGCAAAAATCCTGGATTCAGCTACTTGCTCATTCAGGTTGCTGACAGCCAGGAATTTCAATTCTCCGGAAAATCTGATAGCTCCATTGGTCAGTCCGGCAAAAGTAGAACGGAGCCAGTCGCCTCTCAGCTGAGATATTTTGAGCTCCCGGATTTTTAGCCCGGCTTTTTCAGAGCAGTTTACCAGATGTCTGATATCACAGCGGCCAGCGCCTTCGAGCCGGTAGGGCAGCTCCAGAAATGTTTCGATTCCGATCGGTGTCAGATAACAGCCAAGTGATTTCAAAATAAGAGCAGTCTTTTTTGAACATTGCACAAAACTGCTGAACGGATATCTGGACAAAAACGCTTTTAAGATTTCTTCAAACCTGTCTCCGGCAATAACAGGATCACCGATGACAAATCTGTCTTTGCCAAGTTTTTGATAGGCGATATAACCCGATTGGTCTAGCCGGAAATGGGTCATATCTTCGTGCAGGGTTTGTCCGGCACAGGGGAAATTGCCAAAGTTCTTAAAATTGAGCAAAGCCAATTCCGGACTCTCTACCGGATTCTTATTAAGAGCTGCATTTACAAGTTCGGCAAACATCCCTCAATTAAACAACGCTGCTGAGATTGTCCAGTTAGATATGGTAAATTCAACAACCTCAGAAGCAGCCGCAAAGATGCAGCTATATAGCAAGAAAGTAGTCATTTTAGTGACAAATTATTGCAGAATGTTTTTGTCCCTAAATTTGCCGTTGTCGCACATAGAGTTACAGCAGCAAAATAGCCGGATAACGGGCAGTTTTCTTGCTCGCTATGATTAAGCATAAAAACTATGAGTATACACTAATGAAGTTAGTTAGAGACGACAACACCTTACTGGATGAACTGGAAAGAATCAGTTGGAGACAGGCTATTTCTGCCTCCAGGGAATCTGTTACCTTGACATTTAAAAACAGAAAAGATTACTTTGGTCATGGGAATTCTCTGGAAATGGCAACAGGTGAAGAAATAGCTGATTCAGCCAATCAATATACTTCAGCGGACAGTATTATTACACCTCTGGATAGACTCGGTTTTAGAATATTAAAAAGACTGTTCGATCTAGTTGGTGCTAT